>JACQUI010000218.1 GCA_016210395.1 Chloroflexota bacterium
AATGCCGCCAAGGCGGGCCAGACGCAGATCTTCGTGACCAACACCGTTGGCCTGCGCAAGGACATCTGGCTGGGCGTCGGCCTGGGTACCAGCGGCATCGAGCTGCACCGGATCGAGTCCATCAGCGGGAACACCATCACGCTCACGGAGCCACTGGTCCGCGCCCACGCCGCAGGAGAGGCCGCCGGCGTGGAGTTCGTGCGGTACGCCTACTATGCAGACGTGCTGCTGGGCCCCGTGTTCGTCCATGACCACGTCAACGGCATTGACCGGTGGCAGCGCGGCCTTGTGGGCACCATCATCGTTGAGCCCAAAGGCTCCACCTATCACGATCCCAAGACGGGCGAGAAGGTGCGCAACGCCACAATTGCAGACATCCACACCTCCAGTCCTGTGTGCTATGGGTGCGAGGGAAAGAGCTTCCGCGAGGTCATGCTCATCTCCGGCGACTGGCGCACCGCTGAAATCGGTGACACCAAGGCGTGGTTCAACCTGCGCTCGGAACCCTTCGCCAACCGGGGCGGCGACCCGTCGCTCTATCTGAGCTCGGTCACCCACGGCGACCCCTCCACGCCCTTGTTGCGTGCCTATGAAGGGGACCAGGTGATGGTCCGCTTCCTGAACGCATCGCCCACAACCATCATGCGCACGGTGCGCGTGGCGGGGCAGCGTTTCCACCTGGAGTACGGCGACGACATCGAGACTGCGGTCTATGACAGCATCCAGCATGGCGTCTCCGAGAAATTCGACGCCGTGCTGGAGGGTGGCGCGGGCAAGGCGGGCGACTACCTCTACTACGACACCCAGGCCCAGTACTTCGAGGGCGGCGGCTGGGGCATTGTCCGGGTGCACGACGCCCGCCAGTCGGACCTCAAACCCCTTGGTGGAGGCGCCTCGTCGGAGAGCGGCGCGGGCTTCCCTTCCCTGACGCACACCGGCGGCAGGCCGCCCGAACCATTGGACATAGGCAATCCCTGCCCAGAAGGCGCGCCGGCCCGCACCTTCGATGTGCACGCCGTGCAGGCGAACCTGGTCTACAACCAAAAGGCGGGCCTCGCCGGCGCCGGGAAGGTCTTCGTCCTGGCCGAGGACGCGGCTGCGGCGATGAGCGGCGCAAAGCGGCCGGAGCCGCTGGTGCTGCGCGCCGCCGCAGGCGACTGCGTGACGGTAAACCTGACCAACCGGCTGGCGGAGCGCGTCTCTTTCCATATGGGCAAGGCCAAAGCCGATCCCCAATCCCTGGGCATCACGGTCGGCTACAACTATGACCAGAGCGTTGCGCCAGGGAGGACCCGGAGCTACCAGTACTACGTGGACCCCGAGGTCGGCTCGGCCATCATCGCCGACTTCGCCCAGCTCAACGCGCTTGCGGGGACAAAGGCGGGCCTCTACGGCGCGCTCGTCACCGCCGCCGAGGGTTCCCGGTTCCTTGACCCATCCAGCGGCCAGCCCATCAAGGCGGGAACGCGGGCAATCGTCGCTAACGACGACCCCTCCATCCCGTCCTACCGGGACTATGCCCTGCTGTTCCATGAGTCGGATGAGACCATCGGCACCAACGACATGCCCTACCGGCGCAACGTGCTGGGACTCACGGCTATCAACTACAAGACGGCGCCCCTGTCCGCGCGGATGAACGCAGGCGCGCCGGTTGCCGGCGGCAGCTCGTCCGGCAAAGGCTCGGGCGGGTCTTCGGGCGCCGGCACGGTGAGCCTCGCCGGAGTGCTGAGCTCCAGCGTCTTTGGCGATCCTGAAACGCCGCTGCTTGAGGCGTACGAGGGCGACGCAGTGCGCGTCCACGTCCTGCAGGGCTACGGCTTCCAGACGGGCACGTTTGCCCTCAACGGGCACGCGTGGCCCTATGACCCGAACCTGCCGGGCAGCGAGATCCAGGCGGTGCACCGCTTTGGCCCGCATCAGGAGATTGACATTGTCCTGGACGGCGGAGCGCGCATGCCCGGCGACTATCTCTATGAGAACCACCGCCTCGCCTATATGGAGGCAGGCCAGTGGGGCATCTTCCGGGTGCACGCATCGCCGACGCCGGCGCTGCTGCCTCTCACGCCCGCCGGGACGCCGGCGGAGCCCGGCCAGGAGGAGCCTACGGCTACGCCTACTCCCAGCGATCCGGCCAACGGCAGCAGCGGGACTGGGTCCGGCGGAAGCGGCACAAGCTCTTCCAACTCAGGGAGCGGGTCAGGCAGCGCTCCCTCCGGCGGCCAGGGGTCGTCCTCTGGCGGCAGCTCCTTGGGGAGCGGCTCCGCGCCAACCAGCCCTGCGGCGTCTGTGCTGCAGCCGCTGTTCCGCCTCCTGTGCCTGGTTGACGTCTTGCAGTGCGTGCTGGTGGAGTCGCCCAGCAACAGCGACGGCGGCGCAGGCGAAGTCCAGACCCCGGCAGACAGCGGCGGCGCGGGCGAGACCTCCGGCGGCCCCAGCGAGGAAAGCGTGTCCGGCGACCAGGAGCCACGGTTCCGGCTCGTCTGCAGGAAGGATACTTCCATTTGCAGCTAATGTGGCGTGCCGTAGGGGCGTCCCGACACATCGGGACGCCCCTACGGACCAGCCACTACGTAAGGCGCTATTTGTCAAATGGCCGCACCGATTTTGGGACAGGACACTATGCTGCGCTCCTATGGGGGCCAGAGCAGGAGAAAGGAAGGGAGGAGGAGATAAAGATGCGGTGATGTGAAGGTGGGTGGCAAAGTTCACCTTTGGATATTCACTTGGAACAAACAACAAGACAACACATAAGAAAAAGAGAGGACTCACAGACAATGGCTAACGTACGTGTGCAAAACAAGAAAAACACTCACATGCTGGCCCTGAGCGCAGCCCTGTCTGCGCTGCTGGCGCTGGGCGCCCTGAGCGCCTCCGCCGATTCCGGGAAGGGATCAGACGGGATCGAAGATGGGGCGCCGGCTGCGAAGACCGAGCGCCTCTATGAGATGGCCGGCGAGATGGACCTCCTGGGCGAGACGCCGGAGTGCGAGGGCCTGTACAAGGCCGACGCGGCCCGCGCAGAGATCAAGGGCGCTTGCGAGGGGCTGGAGCCCGGGGCGTCCTACACCATCCGGATGAACGGCATGGATGTGGGGAGCTTCGTGGCCGATGCCCTGGCCGGCGCGAACTTCAGCTACCGCACGGACAAGGGGTCTCCCGTCCCTGCTGTTGCCGCCGATAGCGACGTCCTGGAACTCGTGGACGCCGAAGGCATGACCATCGCCGTGGGTGGCTGGGAGCCCGCCTAGCTCAAGGCCTTGCAGGACCTGCCTGGTATACGTAAGCAGTTGATTACCGCTGGCGCTTTGGCCGGGGACGGCAAATCCATGCCGTCCCCGGCCTTGTGCATGCAATCCAACCGGACCGGTATGGGAGGTACGCGGACTGGTGTACGGAAGCCCGTAGCATGATACGCAGGAAGACGAGCAGAAAAAGGCGTATTCGTGAACTGTGCTCTGATTCAGGTGTACTTTGCCAAAGGCGGATTGGCCGTCAGAATAGGGTCAATGCGCCGTTACGACCCGCGACGTGAAACGCGGCGAGGACGGGGCAGCCGGCAATCGTGAACGTGAACACGGCGAATACGAAAGAGGGGGAGCAATGAAATCTGCCTGGATTCAGAAGAGGACAGCGGGAGCGGCCCTGATTTTTGGAATGATGGCGCTGGCGCTGGTGGCTCTGCAGCTTGGATTGCTGCTGCGCGGCGCTTCAGCTCAGGCGGTTCCTGCGCCTGTGGTGCTGGAGGGCCGCTTGACCGACGTTAACGTGTCGGAGCGGACGGTTGACGTGATGGGGATACGAGTGCGGGTGCCCCTGGGCGCGCCTATCAACTCGCCCACGGCAGCACTGACCATAGAAGACCTGCTGGGCGACTCCTTCCCAGGCACGGGCGGCAGGCCCGGGTTTCTGGGGGGCACAGCCATCGTAGAAGGCGAGACGCTCAATGGCGTCATCACCGCGCACAATGTCTTTGTTGAGGTCGCTGAGAATGTGATCGTGGGCGTTGTGACGGAGAACGGCATCCCCGCAGGGGGGAAAGTGGGAGACGGGCCATTCAAGGTGCTGGGCGTGACCATTGATTCGACCAGGGACCCAAGGTTGCCCGTCTTGGCCACCGTTGCTGGGCTGGCCCTCGACGTGTCCAAAGTCCCCGTGGGCGCTTCCATTGGCGTCGTGGGATACCTGGGCAGCGACGGCGTTTTCTATGCACTAGAGGTAGACGCGGACGCAGCAGACTTTGGCGGCGCGTCTGGGGAGACCAGCATCACGCGGGTCAGGTGCACCGAGGGCGGCGTGCTGGACATTCGGGGTGGGACCACCGCCGTGAGCGGCGTGGTCACAGTCAGCGACCCCGACTCCGGCGCCGTCTTGGGCACTACCAATGTCGTCGCCGATCTCGGCTTCGGCCTCTGGCGGTTCAAGCTGGATCTCAAGGGAACAAGCCTCACATGCCCGGCGCAGGTCATGGCTGAGCACGAGGATGGCTCTTTCGCCGTAGCAAACGTGTAGGGCGCGCCCTCACAGGCTTCTGAAGGCATACGTAGGGGCGACCCGCCGGGTCGCCCCTACGATTTTGCGCAGACACGAGTTTGGCGGCGGCAGCCGCATTCGTAGGGGCGGGTTTCAAACCCGCCCCTTGTTCGCTCATAGCGGCTTTGGCGCTCTGCCTGTCTTCGCCCTGCACCTTCGCTCTGGAACAATTGTCGTCTACAGCCGTCTAAGCCTTTTGTCTAAACACCGCGTCGGGTCAATCCCTCTAGACAGGTTGAGCTTTTGGACGCAGGCCCTATACAGGAAACTGCTATACAGATGGCTCGCAGAACTCCTGCTACCGGGTTGCCGAACGCGCCCCTGAGCAAAGTGCCGGCTAGGCCCAGGCGGCGCAGGCCCGATGGCAAGGAGATGTCAGCCAAATAAACACCAATGCTCTAGGAAAGGTTGTGGCAATGCGTAAGCACGGATCGCATCTCCAGCGGTTGCTGGCAAGACCCGCCAGCGTGGTAGGCTTGCTGACGCTCAGCGCCTTCGTGGCCCTGAGCGCCTGCTCGAAGCCTCCTCAGAAATCCCCTGAACCCCCGAGGGACACAGAGCCACCGACAGTCTCCCTGATGGAGCCTGCCGATCAGGCCATGGTGAACGGAGCGCTGGCCATTGAGGTTTCAGCGAAGGATAACCGCGCCCTCAAGAGCGTCCAGTACCAAATCGAGAACGTTGACGGCGACTGGAAGTCTCTTTCCCTGGATGGACAGAGCAATACCTACAAGCACATCTGGGACCCGGCAGGCGTGCCGGACGGATCGTACCGCATGGCCCTCCGCGTGGAAGACCAGTCGGGCAATATCGCGACCACTTTCTCCACCATAATGGTGGACAATGCCCCCGGCGCTCCCGTCAAGATCGTGCAGCAGACCGCTGCCGTCCCGGACAACGGCGGGTACGTCGAGCTGGTGTGGGAGGCCAACAGCGAGCCTGACGTCGTCGAGTACAACGTCTACCGCAGTTCTTCCCTGGATGGGCCGTACGCCCTGGTGACCAGCACCGATAAGAATTACTACAGGGAAGACGGCCTGAGCAATGGCGCATCCTACTACTATATGGTGCGCGCCGTTGACAAGGCGGGCCACAAGTCGGAAGCCGGCACAGCCATGGCCAGGCCCATGGACACCAAGGCCCCGGCAATTTCCAGCCTTGCCCTGGCGAAGCTCGGCACCCGCAGCGTGGACGTGCTGATCAGCACCGACGAAGCTGCTTCGGCCAGCATCGAGTACGGCGCCACGTCCGAGATGGGTCTGAGCACCGAGATGGACTCTCTGCTGAACACCTCCAAGTCCATCTCCCTCATGGACATCGAAGCAGGCGCTACCTATTACTATCGCGTGCACGTCAAGGACGCCGCAGGCAACGTGTCCACGTCCGACGTTCAGAAGATGCGGACGCTGGCGGACAAGGCCCCCGGAGTGTCCATCACCAGCCACGCCGACAAGGCCCTGGTGGGGGGCGTTATGACCCTCCGCGCCAGCGCCAGCGACGACTGGGGTCTGGAGTCCGTGGAGTATTCCGTGGGCGGCAGCGAGTACAGGCCCATGGTGTGGAACGGCGGCGCATACGTGGCCACCATTGACACCACGACCCTGTCCCAGGACAGCTACACCATTGTGGCCCGCGCCAAGGACGACGCCGGCCAGGTGTCCACCTTCCCCATAGACGTCACCATTGACAACAAGGCCCCCAGCCTTGCCGGTCTTGTCCTCTCCGGCATTGACCGCAACATGGCAGAGGTCCGCTGGAGCACCAACGAGCCTACCCTCACAAGGGTCGAGTATGGCCGTTCCGCTTCCCTGGACAAGTACGCCATCGCCAGCGGCAGCGCCGCGACCGATCACCGCTCCGTCATGGCAGGCCTGGACGCAGGCAGCAAGTACTTCTACCGCGTCCGCTCCACAGACGTAGCAGGCAACGAGACCCTGTCTGAGGTGCTAAGCTTTGAGACAGCCCCAGACCTGGCTCCGTCGGTCAAGATCGTCTCCCCCTCGGACGGGCAGAGCCTTGGCCGCAGCGCCCTCTTCCAGGTTGAAGCCTCCGATGACTGGAAGCTGATGCTGGTTGACTACGCTCTGGACAACGGCGGCTACAAGTCCCTGCAGAAGGACGCCGCCACCAACCTCTTCTTCGCAGACATTCGGACTTCCGACGCGTCCAACGGCAGCCACGTTATCAAGGTGCGGGCCAAGGACGATGCCGGAAACGTGACCGAGCGCAGCCTGAGCCTCGTGTTCGACAACCTGGCGCCTGCTATTGGCAGTGTTGCTGCCACCAGCGTCCTCAGGGACAGCGCCGAGATCGCATGGTCTGCCAACGAGCCGAACCGTGGGTACATCGAGTACGGCCTCAGCGCCGCAAGCCTGAGCTCTGCTACTCCTGTGTCCACCAACTTCGTCACGTCCAACAAGCTGGTGGCCAGCGGCCTGCAGCCCGACACCACCTACTACTACAGGATCCACACCGAGGACGCCATTGGCAACGCGGCGGTCTCCAGCGTCTTCAACTTCAAGACCAGCCCGGACATCGCGCCCACGCTGACCATCGGCAGCCCATCAAACAACGCGCTCCTCAAGGACGTTGTCAACATGGACATCATCGCCCGGGACGACTGGGCCCTGGCGTCCGTGATGTACTCCGTGGACGGCGGCGCCTACATCCCGCTGAGCGTTAGCGCCGACAAGGCGGCGCTCGATACCAAGACCATCCCGGACGGCGCCCATTCACTGGACATCCGCGCCTCCGACGACCGCGGCCAGTCGGCCCAGTCCCGGCTCAACATCAAGGTTGACAACACCAAGCCCGTGGTAAGCGGCCTGGAAGTGGTCGTCTTCGATGCCGGCAGGGCGGACATCGTCTGGAACACCAGCGAGCCGACGGTGACGCGCTTCGACTACGGTTCCTCGTCCGCTCTGGGCGGGACCAAGGTTGAAGAGAGCTTCAAGACGGCGCATCGCATTAACCTGGCTGACCTGACGCCGGGCGCCACCTACCATTTCAAGGTCGGCGGCATGGACCTGGCGGGCAACCTGTGCGCCTGCGAGATCTTCAACTTCGCCATGCCCAATGACCTGGCCCCCGTGTCCAACATGGTGAGCCCCGTAGACATGTCGGCCATCAGCGGGTCCATCACCCTGCAGGTCAACGCCTCGGACGACTGGGGCCTGCGCGCAGTGGAGTACAGCCTGGACAGCGGCGACTTTGTGCCCCTGGTCCTGAACGCCGCCAACAGCATGTACGAGGCTGCCCTGAACACCTTCAGCCTGACTGAAGGCCTGCATACCATCAGCATCCGCGCCAAAGACAGCCGGGCCCAGATGTCCCTGCGGGAGATCAGCGTCTCCGTGGACAACCTGGCCCCCACGCTGACCATCGCCGGCGCCACGGCCAACGCCATCCTGAGCGGCAGCGTTATGATCGAGGCCGAAGCCTCCGATCCCAGCGGCGCAGTTGTTGTGAGCGCGCTTCTGGACGGCGTGGCGCTGCCCCTGGCCATGTCCTCAACCCCCGGCGCCCTTTCGGCGACCATTGATACCTTGCTCCTGGCGGGCGGCCCCCATTCCCTGAAGATCGAAGCCGCCAGCCCCACGGGTCGCCTGGCTTCCAACCTGTTCACCGTGTTCGTGGACAACGCTATGCCCACCGCAGCCATCGTCGGCCCCATAGACGGCAGCAAAGTCTCCGGCGGCACCCTGCGGGTGCAGGCCGCGGACGACTGGGCAGTTGATGCAGTCGAGTACTCCGTGGACGGCGGCGCGTTCCGCTCCATGAGCCTCATCGCAGGCAACTGGGAGGCCAACATCACCAGCGGCTCCTTCTCCGATGGCGTCCACGGCATTCAGGTGCGCGCCATTGACAAGGCGGCCAAGGTGTCCAACCTGGCCATGATGAGCATGACAACCGACTTTACCATGCCGGTCAGCAACCTGCTCACCCCGAACCTGGCCGCGCCCGTTCTGGAGAGCGGCGTCGCGAACGTGCTGCAGCTCAGCGCTTCAGACAACACAACGCTTGAAGGCCTTACGGCCAAGTATCAGTTGTTCTTCCCGCCCGTAGGCGTGATCCCGTCCTTCACCGGGCTGGAAATCGCCGTACAGTTCGATATTGCCCCGGTCCCCGTGGCCGCGGCTCCGAAGAATGACCTGACAGCGATGCCCACCGGCCTGCCCGCAGGCACCCGCGCGCTGATGGTTATCTTCGGCACGGTCACCGCTGTCTCCCCCGACGGCGAGTGGCAGATCGGCAGCCAGCCTGTCTTCGTGTACGAGAGCGCTGGTACCGGCTGCCGGGGAATTGGGGGCGGCTTGGGCTGCAGGACCGCTGCAGGCCCTCAGATTGGCGATCACGTCAAGATCGTTGCCTTCCGCTCCATCGAACCCGGCCCCATCGTGGCCGAGGTCATCCGGACCCTTGTTGCAGGTGCCAATGCCGTGGAGCCGGCTGTGATTGAGCCCCCGCTCTTCCTGCTCAACAGCACGGTAGAGTCTACAGGCAACCACCTGTGGAAGGTAGGCGGGCTGGAGTTCGTCGTTGACGAGCCTGGATTCAAAGCCATCATTGACAAGAAGGCAGATGGGACGCCCCTTACTGTGGGAGACGCCGTCACCATGGAGTTCGACATCCCCCTGGGCGCTGTCGCTCCTGCGGCCAATCCCGCCGCCTGGCTGCAAATGGATATCAACGAGGCCAGCGGCCTTTGGGAGGCCACGTTCACTTCAACCCCCGTGGTGCTGGACACCCAGGGCTGGCTGTACGTGGATGTCATTGATGGCGCAGGCAACGTCAATAGCACCATCATGAAGGTAACCCTGGTGGCCAACGGCCGCGCATTCTCGCTGGCCGGCGGCACAACCGAAAGCGTCACCGGCAAGGTGACCATCGAGCCCACCGGCGTGACCAAGCCCAACCACATCGGCATCGAGTGGCACGGCACTGGCCTGCAGCCGGGCAAGACCTATACGCTGGAAGTCTCCGACGACCTGGGCAACGTGGTAACCGTCAGCTTCATCGCCAGCAGCGCTGGCACCGGAAACGTCCTCTTTGAGGCCGATACGGACATCGTTGACGAGTTCACTGCCACGCTCCAGGTGACGGGAGCAGGTTTCTAGTCTCGACCCATGTGGGGGGCGGCCGGCCCAGCCGGCCGCCCCCTTGACCACCAATGGCAAGTACCCGTAGGGGCGGACCCGTGTGTCCGCCCACCCAGAGGACGGGGCAGACACCCAGGTCTGCCCCTACGGGTACACCAAAGCCTGCATCCTGCCCTCCCTTGCCGCAGGCATTTGTAGTGCGACTCAAACAAACAAGGCGCTCGTGTGCTGCCGGGCACACGGTGCAGCCGGTTCACCGCTACGGTTTTCCCATAGAGGTTCTCCTCCACACCGTCCCTTTATGCATACGGAGGTTCGTTACTCATGCGCGCTGTCAAACACATCAAGCAGGCGCTGGCTGCCCGGAAAGCCCTGGTAGCCGTGGGGCTGGGGGCGGCCCTGTTCCTGGCGCTTGCTGCCAATTCCCTGGTCGCCCAGGTGGTTATTCCTCCTGACCCGCCCGCCCCACTGGGTTCGCTCAAGACTGTCCCTATCGCTGAGCCGTCAAACCTCGGCGAGTTCGTCCAGGACAAAAGCGCCGCCATCAAGCTCGGCAAGGCGCTGTTCTGGGACGTGCAGGTTGGCGGCGATGGGCAGACGGCCTGCGCCACCTGCCACTTCAAGGCAGGCACGGATGGCCGCGACAAGAATACGCTCAACCCTGGGCAGGGCGGCGTCTTCACGGTCGGCGGGCCAAACCATCTGCTCACGGCAAGCGACTTTCCATTCACCAAGTACGTTGACGCCCGCGACCCGAACTCGCTCAGGTTGTCCGACGCCAACGACATCACGGGCGCGCAGGGCGTGACCCAGTCTAAGTTCTGGAACGTCGTCCCTGGAAGCGCAGCGGACAACTGCACCAACACGCCCAGCTCCGTGTTTCACGTGGGCTCGGTCAACGTGCGCCAGGTGACCGGCCGCAACACGCCCACGGCCATCAACGCCGTCTTCAACTTCCGCAACTTCTGGGATGGCCGCGCCAACAACGACTTCAACGGCGTGAACCCCTTCGGCCAGCGCGACCCCGATGCGGGCGTCTGGAAGAGCGTGGACGGCTCGCTGAAGAAGGTCGCCGTGGTCATCCCTCTCTCCAGCCTCGCATCCCAAGCAGTCGGCCCGCCCAACAACGAGGTAGAGATGTCCTGCATGGGCAGGATTTTCACCGAGCTGGGCGCGAAGCTGCTCGACCCGGGCATCACGCCCTTGGGCATGCAGGAAGTGCATCCCAGCGACAGCGTGCTTGGCCCCATTGCCGGCAGCACCGCCACGCCGGGGGCGCCTGGCCTCACCGTTTCCTATGCGGACCTGGTGAAGCAGGCGTTCAAGCCGGAGTACTGGGACTCCACAACCAACGTTGCCATGCCCCAGGGCGTCTTCCCCCAGATGGATGCCAACTTCTCCCTGTTCTTCGGCCTGGCAATCCAACTGTACGAGTCCACGCTGGTCTCGGACGATAGCCCCTTCGACCAGTACATGGATGGGAATCCCACGGCCCTCACGCCGCACCAGAAGGAGGGCCTGACGGTCTTCCAGAGCACGGGCATGTGCATCTTCTGCCACAGCGGGCCCGAGTTCACCAACGCATCCGTCCGCAACGTGACCAACGAGCGGCTGGAGCGAATGATCCTGGGCGATGGCGGCTGCGGCGTGTACGACAACGGTTTCTATAACATCGGCGTGCGGCCAACTGCGGAAGACCTGGGTGTCGGCGGGACGGACCCCTTCGGCAACCCACTGTCCGAGACAGGCATGGCCATGCTGGGCAAGTTCACCCAGACGACGCTTATGCCGGCGTTGGGAATCATCCCCCAGTGCGACACGCGCGCCAACGTCAACGGCGCGTTCAAGACGCCGACCCTGCGCAACGTAGAGCTGACCGGCCCGTATTTCCACAACGGCGGCAAAGCGACGCTGCGGCAGGCGGTGGAGTTCTACGTCCGCGGCGGCGACTTCCGCCAGGAGAACCGCGCCGAGATGGACCCGGACTATGACCTGATGAAGCTCAATGAGGCCAATGTGGTGGCCCTGGTGGACTTCTTGATGTCCCTGACCGATGAGCGCGTCCGGTGGCAACAGGCGCCATTCGATCACCCCGCCCTGTGCGTGCCCAACGGGCACGTGGGCGATGAAGTTGCCGTCACGGAGACCGCGCCCGGCAGCGGCATCGCCGCCGACAGCATGATGTGCATTCCTGCCGTGGGCGCAGGAGGCGCAGCGGAGCCCTTCGGCACGTTCATGGGGCTGGACCCTTTCATGGGCGAGGACATGCCCCCGGCGGTCGTGCCCGGCATCGCGGCCACGGGCGCCATTATGGCCACGCCGTTCACCCTGCAGGCGCAGGCCACAGACGACCTGGGGCTGGACGCAGTGGAGCTCTCAGTGGAAGGCGGCGCCTACCAGCCGATGTCCCTTAACGGGGCCACGGGTCTGTACGAGGGCCTGGTGGACACCCCAGGCATTGCCGATGGGACAGTAGTTACCATCACCGTGCGCGCCACGGACAACAGCGGGCGCGCGGCGCTCTCCAGCGTGACTGTCACCGTGAACAACGGCGGCCCGCTGGTGACGGTGGGCGGGCCTGCTTCAAGCGGCGCGCTTGTGGCGGGGCAGACCCACACACTGCAGGTAGACGCACAGGACTCCGGCTCCGGCGTAACGGGTGTGGAGTGGGACATCGAGATGCCCGGGGGCCTGAGCGTTCTGGCATGGAGGCCCATGATCCTCAACGCAAGCACCGGCCTCTGGGAGGCCGACGTGACCACTCCGCCGGTGCTCCACGCAGCTGAGGGGTCGCTAGTGATCGCCGCCACCGACGGTTCGGGCAAGCGGCGTGAGGCGGGCAGGCCGCTGGCCATCGCGCCCAACGGGCAGACGGTGGTTGTCCAGAGCGCGACAGGCGGGCAGGTGACCGCAATGGCGACAATCGAGGCGCTGGGCAAGGGCGGGTCGGACCGCATAGGCCTGGAGCTGGTCGGCAGCGGCCTGGCGCGCGGCGCGGCGTACCGGTTGTTCATCAGCGGCACGGTCAGCATGACGCTGACGATGACTGCCGACGCCACAGGTAGCGGTAGGGTCATGGCGGACATCGACACGACCGCAACCGACGAGTTTGCGCTGCAGCTTACCATAGCGGGGCCAGGGTTCGAGGCCCCCGCGGATGACAAGGGAGGGCTAGGATAGGCGCGACTGCCCGACAATAGCTAGGCGAAAGGGAGAGGGCCAGCCCCGGTGGTGGGGCTGGCCCTCTTGTTTGTTGACGAGGGCAAAATGAACGCAGACGCGGCGTTCTCATGCCCCAAGCCTATCTGCCCATGTCAGCCAACGGCCTGATAGCAGGCACGGCACAGGGGCTTCGCGTAGGTGGTTTCAACGGCTCTCCCACACCGGTGGCAGAAGCGTTCCCCATAGTCTGGGTCCTGGTAGCGGTTCCACGCCCTGAAGCAGTCAGGGCAAAGGGGTCTATCTGGATTGTACTCAACCGTCTTCTGGCAGCGAATGCACCTGCCTCCTGTGCTGGCCACTTTGGGCGTATCCCACGCCTTGCTAGCCATAGAAGCTGAAGGTTGAGGGCGAATCTGTTTCTGAGAGGATGGTGTTGGGGCCGCAGCAGACCGCTGTGCCGACAGGAGGCGCTCCTCCCCGGTTCGAATCAGGCGTTGCGCCTCGGTCAGGGCCTCGCCATAGAGAACAGCGTCTTCCTCTTTCGTAAGATATATCCCCATCTCATTGTTGTTTACCTGGCTGAACTCATAGAGGTTCATTGAAGTGATGATTGCCCCGTTTTCGTTCATGTAGCACTTGGCATGCAGGTTCTCCAGGAAATAGGTGCGAATCGACTGCCGACTACCAAGCCAACTGGTCACCTGTGGCGCAGGCTCACTCTTGCCGCAGACGATGCGAATGTCGGTTTTCATCCTATCCTGGTCTTCAAGCAACTCTCTAATGCGATCGCTGAACTGCAGAAACGGACTGATGAGGTAAAGGCGCTCCCTTGTTTGTTTGATCAGCTCTTCAAGATGGTAGTTAGTGCCGCTGGTGTTCAGGAACTTTGCCATCTACTCACTCCAGTGTTCTGTGTCTACTGGTTGCCGCAGCCAGAGGTCATAGGCAACACAGGTGCTTCAACCTTCGTCCTTACCGCTTTCCCCCAGGCACGGCCAGGTAGTCCTGCAAGTGCTTGCGCAGCAGCACCCGCCCACGATGCAACCGCGCTTTCAAGGCGGGGACGGTGACCTCCAGGGCCTGGGCTGCCTCTTCATTGGAGAGGCCCTGCACGTCGCGCAGCACAACGGCGGCCCGCAGGTCGTTGGGCAGCAGCGATAAGCCTTCCTCCAGCTTGCCCCGCAGCTCTCCGCTCACTGCCGACTGCTCCGGATTCTGCGTCCAGTCCACAATCTCCCTGTCCTCCACGCCCCCCTGGACAAGCATGCGCTCGCGCTTGTCCTTCCTGGCCCGCATGAGGCTGCGGTTGACCGTGATGCGGTAGAGCCACGTGGACACCTGCGAGTCGCCGCGAAACCGGTCCCAGGCGCGGAAGGCGTCCATGAACGCCTCCTGGGTCACGTCCTGGGCTTCAGTGGGGTTGCTGGTCATGCGCAGGGCAACGTTGTAGACGAAGTCGCCGTAGCGTTCCACCACCTCTTCAAACGTCGTGGGCTTTTCAGTGCTCATGTGGCCGTCAGCGAATAGGTGCAGAATAGGGCTCTGCGCTTCCAGGCTCATCGCGCAATCAGGGTCGGCAGTCCACAGATACAGTAGCCTTCCAGGATATGGGTGTCAATGCGCCAGGCGGTGAACCGAATCGTGGTGGGTGGCGCTGCATCTAATCTCTTGAGATGAAGCATAAAAGCAGGCCCGCAATGAGTTGTCTGAAGCCTGCGATGCTCCTACAATAACCCAGAGACCGCTATGAACCAGGAATCCGCTTACGGGCACAGCGCAGCCTCCCAACACACAGGATGCAGGGAGCTGTTCGAACGCGCCTCCGAGTACTTGGAAGTCAGCCTGACGCCAGAGGAAATAGACCACCTCCGGCGGCATCTGGATGCGTGCCGCAACTGCAGGAGCTTCGTGGCTACGTTGCAGGAGACCATCTCCCTGCTCAAGACACTCCCATCAAAGACCCTTCCGCCGGACCTCAAGGCCAGGCTGCTCCAGGCCTGCAAAGAGGCGACTGCGTAGGACCCAGAAAACGAAGAACCGGCCGTAAGGCCGGTTCTCTTGTTTGTTCAGTCTATGCGGTGAAAGCTACGCGGATGCGCCCTTCTCCTCTTCCAGAGCCTGGTACTTTGAGGGGCACTTCACGATCACGTTGCCGGCGTTGAAGACGCCGTTGGCGTCGTACTTGCCCTCCAGGGTGATGGTAGCCTCTTCGTTGAAGAACAACTCAGGGAAGATGCCATCGTACTTTGCTTGCAGGACAGCGGTATCGCCGGAAAGCGTGAAGCGAGCGTCCGTGCTTCGTTCGTCACGCTGGAAGGATCCCTGCACCAGCTTGCCCTCCACCCGCACCGTCTCGCCGGGTCTGACGGTGGAAGCCCCCGCCAGGAACTCGTCCACGGTGAAGATGTAGACCTTGGCGCTCTGGAAGGCAGTGAACCCAAAGTACCCGATAGCCAGCGCCAGCAGCGCCACCGCCACGAACAGCTTCCGCGATCCGCTGAAGAAACCTTTGGACCGTACCGGCGGCTCGGTGGATGGATTCGCTGCAACTTGCTGGCTCATAGCTGGACCACCTTGCTGATAGCGCGCTCTTTGGAGGCGCGCCTACTCTGGTGCTATTTCCTTCATCGTAGTGGGTTCCACTTGGAATTGCAACGAAAACTGTTCAGGTATTCAGGCCCTGCCGCCGCGCGCCGCCGTCCCTCTCGTTCCCTCTCCGTGGAGACGGGCCAGGTTGACCCATGAGACGCAGCGTTCTCTCCGCTGTCACGCGCGTTGACACCCCCTTTCGAGACAAGTACTATTCGTTGAGGCTCAGCACACGTCATGCCTCAAACGCTTCTTCGCACACCACTCTTCGATACCCACCTGGCCCTTGGCGGCAGGATGACGCCATTCGCCGGCTGGGAGATGCCCATCCAGTACAGGGATGGCATCCTGGCTGAAGCGCGCGCCGTCCGTTCCGCCTCGGGCCTGTTCGATGTCTCCCACATGGGGCGCATCTTCGTGAACGGCCCCCAGGCAGCCGCGCTCCTGGACTGGGTGACGACTGCCGACGTGCCCAAGCTGGCGCTTGGCCAGGGACGCTACACCCTTATCTGCACCGAGGCCGGCGGCATCCTGGACGACGCCATCGTCTATCGCCTGGGCGAAGAGCGTTTCTTGCTGGTGTGCAACGCATCCAACCGCCCTGCCGTGTGGGAGTGGCTCCAGCGGTGGCGCGGCAGCCGCTTCCCCAGCGTAACCCTGGATGACCGCACCCTCGAAGTCGGCATGATCGCCTGGCAGGGGCCTGCAACGCCGGCGGCAATGGAGGCCCTGTGCCCGGGCCTGCCGAAGAGCCTGCGCATCTTCCGCATTACCCAGGCGAGCATCGCCGGTATCGCGGCGCTGGTGGCCCGCACCGGCTACACCGGCGAGGACGGTTTTGAGATCATGCCATCGTCAGCCGATACGCCCGCGCTCTGGGAGCGCCTGCAGCAGGCAGGGGCAACCCCCTGCGGCCTGGGGGCGCGGGACATCCTGCGGCTGGAGGCGGCCCTTCCCCTGCACGGCAACGACATCTCCACTGCCACCAACCCCTTCGAGGCCGGCCTTGATCGGTTCGTTTCGCTGGACAAGGAGAGCGCGGCCACGCCTGCCCTGCGCCAGGTCCTTCAGCGCGGCCTGACGAGAAAGCTCACCGGCTTCAGGATGACCGAGCGGGGTGTCCCCCGCCACGGGTACCCCATCCTGGCAGACGGCAAGACCGCTGGCGAAGTGACCAGCGGGGGCTATTCGCCGACGCTTGACGCATATGTTGGAATGGGCTATGTTGCAGTGGAGCTTGCGGCCCCCGGCAGCCGGTTCGCCATTGATATCCGAGGCAAGGCTACGGAAGCCGAGGTCGTAGCCTTGCCCTTCTACTCCCGCAGAAGAGGCTGATCCAACACCGCAGCGCCTCCTACACCAAGGGGGCGAGGATTGAAAAAAGAAGACATGTATCCTAACGACCGCCGCTACTCCAAGGAGCACGAGTGGGTCATGATCGAGCCGGACGGCCGGGCGCTGGTCGGCATCACCCACTACGCCCAGGACCACCTGGGCGACGTTGTGTTTGTGGACCTGCCGAAGCCTGGAGCAAAGGTGGCCCAGTTCCAGAAACTGGGCGAGGTGGAGTCCGTTAAGGCCGTCTCGGACATCTTCAGCCCCGTTGCCGGCCAGGTAGCGGAGGTGAACGAGCGCCTGACCAGCAAGCCGGAGCTCCTGAACCAGGACCCCTATGGGATGGGGTGGATCGCCCGCCTCTCTGCTGTCAACCGCGACGACGCCAAGGCGCTCATGTCCGCCCAGGAGTACGAGGCGTACCTGAAGCAGTTGGAGTAAAGGGGGGATGCCTTCCTCCCATTCGGGTCTTGATGTGGCCGCTCCCCCGCCAGCCCCAATTCTCCACCTTGTCCACAGAGGGAAGCGATAGCTCTTGCAGCGCAGGAACACCCATGACCACACCCTTTACTCCCTACACCCCCAACACCGACGCCGACCGCCAGGCCATGCTCAAGGCCATCGGCGTTGCCTCCCTGGACGACCTGTTCAGGGACATCCCTGCGGCCTATTGGAATCCGCCGCTGGACATCCCCGCGCCTCTTTCGGAGCTGGACCTGCGCCGGGAGCTGGAGACGCTGGCTAACGAGAACCGCCACGCCGTCGCCGGCCCATCCTTCCTGGGAGCAGGCGCGTACAATCACTACGTCCCGGCAGTCTCCCTGGCCCTGGTCAATCGCGGCGAGTTCCTGACCGCCTATACGCCCTACCAGGCGGAGGTCAGCCAGGGCACCCTCCAGGTCACCTACGAGCTTCAGAGCCTCACCTGCCAGCTCCTGGACATGGAGGTGGCCAACGCCGGCATGTACGAGGGCGCTTCCGCCCTGGCCGAAGCCGCCCTCATGGCCTGCCGCGTCACCCAGCGGTACCGGGTCGCCTACCGAGATACCCTTTCCCCCGCCTATCGCGCCGTCGTCGCCACGTACACGGCTCCCCACGGCGTTGAGCTGTACCCCGTCGCGCCGGGAGCGACGTTGAAGCCGGAGACGGCTTGCGTCATTGTTCAGCACCCCAACTTCTTCGGCTACCTGGAAGACCTTGGCGCGCTTTCGAAGACCGCCCACGACGCCGGCGCGCTCCTGGTGGTCTCTGCCGACCCTACCGCCGCTGCGCTGTTCAAGGCGCCCGGCAGCTACGACGCGGACATCGTCACCGCCGAGGGCCAAGCCCTGGGGCTGCCCCTCAGCTTCGGCGGCCCGTACATCGGCCTCTTCACCTGCAAGAGCCAGTACCTGCGGCAGATGCCGGGGCGCATCGTGGGGCGCACCGTGGACACCCAGGGCCGGACGGCGTACGTGCTGACGCTCCAGACCCGCGAGCAGCACATCCGGCGGGAGCGCGCCACCTCCAACATCTGCACCAGCGAGGCCCTGCTGGGGCTTATGGTCGTCGTCTACCTGGCCACCCTGGGCAAGCAAGGGCTCCGGCAGGTGGCGGAACTGTGCTACCACAAGGCGCATTACGCCGCATCGCTGATCGGCAAGCTGCCGGGCTACAAGCTGCCCATAAGCGGGACGTTCTTCCAGGAGTTCGTAGTGCAGTGCCCGAGGCCCCCCAGGGAGGTCAACGCCGCGCTGCTGGACCAGGGCATCATCGGCGGCCTGGACATCAGCGATCATGTCCCCAACGGCTTGCTGCTGTGCGTTACGGAGATGAATACCAAGGCTGAGATAGAAGGGCTGGTGAAGGCGCTGGGTGCGGTCAGGTAGGCGCATGGCCGACAGATGACAAGCGAATTGCCAGCCTGGACAAACGCCCGGCTCATCCTGTATCACGGTACGATTGAGCAGCATGTTCAATCTGTTCTCGACGGCGTGGACTTGAGATTCGCTCAGTCCGGCAGGGATTTCGGCATCGGCTTCTACACAGCGACCTTGCGCAGAGAGGCCCGAGGAATGGGCTGGGCGGAGCGCAGCGAGGCTCAAGGCGATACCCGCAGTCATTGCGTACGAAGTGTCGAGAGACGCGCTGGCAAGCCTGGAGGCGCTTTGGTTCGTCAGAGGTGCCTACGAGAATGAGGATTTCTGGAGCTTCATCCTCCATTGCAGAACCGCACCCCGCGAGGCCTTCCACCACGCAAGGAAGGTCAACGGCGGACTCTATGATATAGTGATAGGGCCGGTAACAATGGGCCGCCAACGTGCGGTTATCGGCGACTATGATCAGGTGAGTTTCCATACGGTGCGGGCGGTGGCAGTGCTGAACGCATGCGAGAGGAGGAGGGTTTCATGACTGATACAAAGCTGCTCGTTCTTGGGTTCTGGGACGCTGTCATAGAGTGCCTGGTCCAGTTTCACAAAAAGGACTACGGCGAGGCCTATCTTCTAGCCCTTGATCTGCGCCGCCGTCTGGCCGCAGTGGGCGCAAGACTGGATGAGATTGATATATTCTACAATGAAGAACCATTCTACGTAGCGTGCACTCTAGCCGGTCAAGAACTGGACGCGCACGATTATTGGGAACGATATGAAGCGATTTTGGAAGGCGCCTATTCGGGCCATACCACTCCATCTCCTGATGTCCCAATGACCCAAGCAGTTGTTGTGCACCAAACACCTTTCACTGCAGAAGAACTGTCCAGAAGCACTTCAAAGCCTACGCTACTAGCTGAAAAACCATCTGCTCGGGAACTGGCTGTGACATTCGGAGTCGTAGAAGAATCGCAACCTGGATCCTCAGATATCCTTGAGATCCAAAGGACCAAAAGGAAGGGCAAGTCAAGGGTTCCCGCCCGTTCGTCACGATCCGAATAACTCCATGACCACCACCGCCCCCTCACTCACCCACTCCCCCGCCAGGCCCGACCGCCAGCTCCTGATGGACCGCAGCGTCCCCGGACGGCGCGGCGTCCGCATGCCGGACCTGGACACGCCGCCTCAGCCGCTGCCGGACGCCTCCCTGCTCCGCGACGACCTGCCGCTGCCGGAGCTGTCCCAGCCGGAGGTGGTCCGCTACTTCACCCGCCTCAGCCAGCTCAACTACTCCATTGACACGCAGTTCTACCCACTGGGTAGCTGCACCATGAAGTACAACCCCAAGATCAACGACCAGGCGGCGATGCTCCCCGGCATGGCGGGCCTCCACCCCCTGGCCCCGGCCGAAGCCGCCCAGGGCGCGCTCAAGCTCATGTACCGCCTGCAAAGCTACCTGTGCGAGGTCGCGGGCATGTCCGCCGCGAGTCTGGCCCCCATGGCCGGCGCCCAGGGAGAGCTATCGGGCGTCCTCATGGTCCGCGCCTACCACCAGGCCCGTGGCGACGCCCGCCGCAAGGTGATGCTCATCCCCGATAGCGCACACGGCACCAACCCGGCCTCTGCCGCCATGGGCGGTTTCACCGTCACCGCAATCCCTTCGGATAGCCGGGGCAACATGGACCTGGCCGCGCTGCGAAAAGCCGCCGGCCCGGACCTGGCCGGCCTCATGATCACCCTGCCCAGCACCCTGGGCCTCTTCGACGGCGGCATCCTGGAGATCTGCGACATCGTCCACCGCGCCGGCGGCCTCGTCTACGGCGACGGGGCGAACATGAACGCGCTCCTCGGCCAGGCCAAGCTGGGCCGGCTTGGGTTCGACGTCATCCACTCCAACCTGCACAAGACCTTCAGCACGCCCCACGGCGGAGGCGGCCCCGGCGCAGGCCCCGTCATCGCGGGCCAGACCTTGACCCCGTACCTGCCCGCGCCTGTCGTGGAGCGCCAGACGGCGCACGGCAAGGAGACCTACCGGCTGGCGACGCCCCCGCAGAGCATCGGCAAGGTGGGCGCCTTCCACGGCAACTTCGGCGTGCTTGTCCGCGCCTACGCCTACATCCGCGCCCTTGGCGGCGAAGGCCTGCGCCAGGCCAGCCAGGACGCCGTCCTCAACGCCAACTACCTCCAGGCCCGCCTCCGCGACGCCTACGACCTGGCCTACGACCGCCTCTGCATGCACGAGGTGGTGCTCTCCGCCGAGCGTCAGAAGAAGCAGGGCGTCAAGGGCCTGGACGTGGCCAAGCGCCTCCTGGACTACGGCTACCACGCGCCCACCATGTACTTCCCTCTCATCGTGGACGAGGCCCTCATGATCGAGCCGACTGAGTCCGAGAGCAAGGAAACGCTGGACGCTTTCGCCGAGGCCATGCTGGCCATCGCCGGCGAAGCTCAGGAGACGCCAGAGCTGGTGCGCGGCGCGCCGCATACCACGGCTGTCTCCCGCCTGGACGAGGCCCGCGCCGCAAGGCAGCCGGACTTGCGGTGGAAGGCGAAGGCATAAACCGATCGATTTGTAAGGCGCTTGACGCGCGCCCCACTTGTGCTACGATGGCTGCCATCCTCCCCACCGTCCACGCTTCAATAAGAGTGTGACTGGTGGGGTTTCTTTTTGGGCTACCCCCAGCGCCAGCACCCTTGCCGCGCCCCTGCGCATGCCCCATCATACGTGGGTAGGCCCTGAAAACGGGCTACATTTCCGTGTGGCGGCGGGGACAACGGAGTGTCGCGGCGCTCCGTCCTGGCCGGGCGGGAGGCCCGAAATGCGCGTCGGGTTCATAGCGGCAACTTTCGTATTCGTCTCCTTCCTCCTTGGCTGCACCGCGTCCACGCCTGCCGTGCCCGCCAGCACGTTACCCAGGC
>JACQUI010000219.1 GCA_016210395.1 Chloroflexota bacterium
GAACTGAAGCGTCTGCCGCCTGACGGCATCTAGGGTGTCCCCTACAATTACCTTCCCTTTAGGGAAGGGGCAGGGGTGAGGTGAATATGCGCATCGTAGCTCTCGGCCTCAGCCACCATACGGCGTCAATCGAGTTGCGCGACCATGTCGCTGTGCCCGCGCAGCGCCTCCCCGAGGCGCTCGGCTGCCTGCGGTCCCGCCTGGGCAAGGGCGTCATCCTTTCCACCTGTAACCGCTCGGAGGTGTACGCCCTGGCCCCCACCACAAAGGCAGGCGTGGCAGCCCTCACGGAGATGTTCGCCGAATGCAATGACCTGACGATGGAAGATCTGGAGCCCCACCTCTACGCCTACAGCGGGCGCGAGGCCGTGCGCCACCTGTTCCGTGTCGCCTCCGGCCTGGACTCCCTCATCCTTGGCGAGGCGCAGATCCTCGGCCAGGTGCGCGACGCCTACGCCGCTTCCAGCCGCGCCGGCATGGCGGGCGGCGTCATGACCCGGCTCTTCCACCAGGCCCTGCGCGTGGGCAAACGCGCCCGCAGGGAAACCGCCATCGGCAGAAACGCCCTGTCCATCAGCCGCGCTGCCGTGGAGCTGGCCCGCCGGACATTGGGCGGCCTGAGCGACAAGCGCGTGCTGGTTATCGGTGTCGGCGATGCAGGCAAGCTCGCCGCCCGCGCCCTGTCCGACGCCGGTGTCGCAGAGATCACCGTCGCCAACCGCACCTACCAGCGCGCCGTGGAGCTTGCCGCAGAGCTGAACGGCCGGGCCGCTTCCCTGGACGACCTGCCCCGCCTGCTGGAGGAGGCCGACATCGCCATCAGCGCCACCGGCTCCCCCGGCTACCTGCTGACGCCCGAGCTTGTCGCCCGCGCCAGGGTGGCGTCGGACCGCCCCCTGTTCATCGCGGACATCGCCGCGCCACGGGACGTTGACCCGGCGGTCAAGTCCTTTGCGGGCGTCCACCTCTACGACATTGACGATCTGGAGGCCGTTGCCGAGACCAACCGCCGCGCTCGCCAGGCCGAGGCGCGGAAGGTGGAGGAGATGGTCAGCCAGGAGGTGCGCTCCTTCATGGACTGGCTCCGCTCCCTTGACGCCGTCCCCACCGTGGCAGCCATGTACCAGCGCGCCGACGCCGTCCGGGAAGAGGAGCTGGCCCGCGCGCTGCGCCTCATGCCCTCGCTTGCCGAGGCCGACCAGGCCACCCTGGACGCCTTCAGCCGCGCCCTGGTGAAGAAGCTGCTCCACAGGCCTGCGGCAGCCCTGAAAACCAGGAAGGACCCCAGCCTCACGGAGGCGGCGCAAGAGCTCTTTGGCCTGGAGCAGTAGCCTGTCTGCGACAAGCCGCTTTGACCTCGCCAGACCTCTCTATGTAAAATGAGACGGTGGCTGGTAGAGTGCCCGCTTGGGCGCCTTCCTTTGGCTAGGCGCCAGCGAAAGATCTTCCCGACGCTCGTCGAAGGGTGGCCAACACGATGGAACAGATTGCTACATTGGAAAAGCTCGCCTCAGAAGTGGAGGGCATGAGGGATGAACTCCGACGCTTGAAAGCGGAGGTCCACTCCCTTCGGGAACAAGCCGAGGACGTCGTGGTGATCAGGACTATCAGTAAAGAAGATGCCAAGAGGGAAATCAAGCAACTGTTCGATTCTGGGGAAACGTTGTACTATTCTGACATTGTACACCGTCTGTGTATTGACCTTCCTCTTGTAGTGGATATCTGCGAAGAACTCATTCAGGAAGGCGCAATTCATGTCCAATCAGCAGGAAGCTAAGGCAGGACGTCAAACGCTGTTCAACGTTGGTGATGCGCTGCGCGGCGAACGGGTATTGATCAACGCGCGGCGGCTGAGTCAGCCAAGAGTCATAAACCTCACTCATGATCACAAGGCCCAGGAAATCACCGCCCGAGACAATGTCTACTGTGTCATAGAGATGCCTCTTTCTAATCGGCCTAAGGAACAGACGGCTAGCTGATTCTTAGGGATGACCCCTAGCCGTTCCTACCTTACCAGCGGCTCGCCCATCAGCGCCCACCAGGGCAGCGCCACCACTGCTACCATGACGAAGGCCAGCAGCGCCATGACCACCGCCAGGCGGAATATCTCGCCGCCGCTCACGTCGCTGTTGCCGTAGGCGATGACGCCGGAGCCGCCCGCCGCCGCGTAGAACTGGGCCGCATCGCCCGCAATGAGCGCCACAAGGCCGCACACCACCGGGTTCAGGCCGATTGCCTGCCCCAGGGACATGGCAACGGGCATGGTCAGGGACAGGTAACCCACGATGCTGGGGATGAACAGGCGCACCCCCGCGCACACCGCCATCAGCCCCATGATCAGCGCCAGCGGCGACCCCATGAGCGGGCGCACCGCCCCCCGGATGCCCTCGGCCAGCCACTGCGCCACGCCGCTGCCGGTCATCGCCCCCGCCAGCGACAGCGACGTCGCCAGCACCACAAAGGTCGCCCAGCTCATGTTGCGCTCGAACTCGGCCCACTGCAGCACCCCGATCTTCGGCATGAGCAGCAGCACCAGGGCCAGCAGCGCGGGGACCTCCGGCGGCAGGTGGTGCAGGAAGTCCGTGGCCCACAGCGCCGACGTCAGCAACGCGATGGCCAGCGCCCTCGCCTCCACGCCCGTCCACGGCCTCTTCGCAGCAGCGGACGTTTCCCTGGGCGTGACGCTGAACCCTTTCCTGTACCACACGTACACGATAAACCCGCCGGCAAACAGCAAGACGTAGTAGGGCACGCCCAGCAGCAGAAACCACCTCGACCAGCTCATGCCGCCGATCAGGCCCGCGGCGGCCACAGGCGCCGTGCCGCCGGTCAGCAGCGCCGTGGACGACAGGCGGTTCAGCGACCCCAGCGCCAGCGTGACCGCGCGCGCCAGCAGGCTGTCGGAAGGCACGCCCCACCGCTCCAGCACGCGGTTGTACACAGGGATCTGGATGCCGTTCCGGGTGGTGGCTGAGGGCAGCATGAAGGTCATGGGGACGTAGGACAGGAGCATCTGCCAGTACAGCAGCCGGGGGTTTCCCCTGGCCCAGGCAGTCAGGCGGGATGCAACGCGCTCCGCCAGCCCCGAGCGGCTCATGCCCATGCCGAGGCCAAGAATGCCGATGACGAAGTAGGCGACCGGACTGGCGAACCCCGTCAGCGCCGACCGCAGGTCCGGCACGCCCTTCAGGATCACCAGGAGCACGACTGCGAGGAGGCCGGTCAGCGCGGGCGCCAGGAGGTCGGTGACCCACAGCATGACCGCAAGGCCCATGATGGCCAGCACCCGCCGGCCCTCGGGCGGCAGACTGCCCGGCAGGGGCAGAAGCAGCAGGGCAAAGAAAACGCCCACGGCCACCGATACCTTGGCTGCCGTCCCGCGTTCCACCTGAACGGTGGCCCTGAGTTTTGCCATGACCTCTTGCGGCACGCGAAGCTCCTAGTGCAGCGGGCAAACGTAGAGCGCGGCCCGTTCCCACGCCTGCGAAGCCTGAAGGCGAGTCTCATCGGCACGCGCCTGAGTTTCGCCCGCGCGTGCAGCCGAAGCTGTCCTGGCATCTACGCCGGCAGAGGCGATGGCCCCCGCCAGGTACACCAGCATGGCAACCGCCGGCACAAAGAACATGGCCACGAAAAGGCCGTACCCGAAGGCCCTTGCTCTTGGACGCGGTGTCTGCCGGCTTTTTTGCATATCGCCCTCACACGTGGCGCAGGAAGTCGCCTGATTCTCCCACAGGAGCGGCCAAGCCACAAGGCGGCGCGCGCACGGGGCGAGCCTCCTTTGTCCGCGCCGTCGTGCTCCAGTGAATCGAAGATGGAACTGCCATTTGCCCCTTCCCCATACCCCCGCTCGCCGCCTATCCTAGCATCGCCATGACTACCAACGGACCGCTCCAAACCGTCCCATCGCCTACAGACGGCGCTGCGCCTGAAGCCCGCCGCGGGCCGGGCGCGCCCATCGGCAACCAGAACGCCCGCAAGCACGGCTTTTACGCCAAAGCCCTCCCATCTTACAGGAGGCCATCGAGCTTCGGGACTTCAGGCCGGAGATCGCCTTCATGCGCGTCAAGCTCACGTCCCTCATCGCCAATCCCGCCACGCCCGACGAGGTCCTTATCAAAGCCATCCCCGCCATCACCCGCCTGATGGACGTGCAGGACAAGATCACCCGCTGAGGGCAGTCGGCAGACAAAGACGAGGCGCCCCTTCCCGTGCGGGACGGGGCCGGGGCAAGGGCAACCGGGCCATGCTCCCAATCCATGTGCGAGGCATCTGCTCTCTGCCCGTATGTCCATCCGGCTGGGGGTTCGGTTCCCAGACGCGAAAAGGAATTGTTCCTCCAAAAAAGAAAACAATTGCAGATAGCGGTCCAATCTGGCCATGCTGCCAAAACAATTCTGCTCCCTGCCCTAGATCTCTTGCCTGTTTGCCCGTATGCCCCCTTGCCCGCGTATAATAGCCAGTGAGGTTTTTTTGTCACATGCGCGCCAACGTCAAGCTCTTCGCCATCCTCAGGGAGCGGGCCGGGACCGGCCTGCTCCCGCTGCAGCTTCCCGATGGGTCTACCGTCGCTGTCCTCTTGCGCGAGCTCCAGGCCCAACGGCCCGGCTTGCTGCTGGACGCGCCCTCCACCATGGTCGCCGTCAACATGGAGTACGTGCAGGAAGACCACGTCCTGCGCGACGGCGACGAGGTTGCCCTCATCCCCCCCGTCAGCGGAGGCGCGTCATGATCCTTCTCACCAGGGACCCGCTGGACCCCGAAGCAGTGACCGCCACGGTCCAGGACCCAGGCAACGGCGCGGTGGTCACCTTCCTGGGCGTCACCCGCAACCAGACAGGGGGCAGGGGCGTGCGCTACCTGGAGTACGAGGCCTACCACGGCATGGCGGAGAAAATGCTGGAGCGCATCGCCGGCGAGGTGAAGGCCAGGTGGGGAACCAACCGGTGCTCCATTGCCCACCGCTTTGGCCGCCTGGAGATCGGCGAGGTCAGCCTCGTGGTCGCCGTCGGCTCTCCCCACAGGCCGGAGGCCTTCGCCGCCTGCGCCTACGTCGTTGACCGCATCAAAGAGGACGTGCCCATCTGGAAGAAGGAATTCTTCGCCGATGGCGAGGTGTGGGTGGGCATGGAAGGGCGTCACGGCCACGCTGCCTCGCCCAGGGTTTAGTCGCTACGGTTTCCTCCAACTTCGCTATCCCGCATATCCCCCGCTCAGTTCTCTCTCGGCGATCTTGCCTCCACCCACCTGTTCGCCCCTCGCAAGGCGCTTCCCTGGCGCTTTTGCCCCATCCCATGCACGAATCCTATTGCCCGCTGCCCTAGTCGGTGGTACACTGGATAACTGATTTCGTATGACAGCGCCCTAGCGCAATAACATCCTAAACAAATAGGTGGGGAAAATGGACGAACTGGACAAGAGAATCATCGAGCTCCTGCAGTCGGATGGACGCTCCTCCAACGCGCGCATCGCCCGCGACGTGGGCGTCAGCGAGGGGACCGTCCGCCGCCGCCTGCGCCGCCTGGTGCAGGACGAAATCATCCGCGTTATCGCCGTCCCCGACCCCGAGAAGATGGGCTACAACACCGTGGCCCTGGTGGGCATCCAGGCCGACCCCGACAAGATTGACGACGTGGCCAAGCTCCTGGCCCAAATGGACGAGACCCAGTACGTCTCTCTGACCACCGGCTCCTTCGACATCTTCATCTGGGTGGCTTTGCCCTCGTCCGAAGCACTGGGCAACTTCCTCCGCCGCAGGGTAGGCATGACGCCGGGCATCCGCCGCACCGAGACCTTCGTGAACCTGGCCATCCGCAAACGTGGCTTCGGCATCCTCATGTAGCCGGCGCACACTGGCATAACTGCAGCAGGGCGGGCATTGCGCCCGCCCTGCTGCATGTCCACTTTGTATTCCAGCGTCGGCGGACTTACGCCGGCAACCACCAGCGGACGACGGAGTGCGAAGGCCGTAGGGACAAGGAAGGCGCAGAGCGGCGCCGGCTCTCCCCCAGGGCCTTGCCTTCCCCAGCCGTCGCGCCGTAGATGTGCGCGTCCCCCTCTTGGAGGAGCCGTTTGTAGAGGTGAAGCGCGCCCTGCTGCTGGCACGCTGTGCGCCCCAGGCGGCCCTGGGGCAGGCCCAGGAGGTACGCCGCCTCCCGCAGCAGCTCGTTGTCAGCCAGCTTCGGCGCGCTCCGGTAGAGCCGCAAGCCGGCCTCCGCAAGGGCCTCGTCTCCGCCGAGCAGGGCCCGGGCGTGCAGGAAGGGCAGGACCACGTTCACGCCCATGTCCAGCGCCCTGTCCCGTCCGATGAGCGCCGCTCCGTCCCTGGAGGCCTCCAGGGACGCGAACAGGGATGCGCCATTGCCTTCCCGGAGGCGTCCTTCGAATGCGCCGGCCAGGCTGTCCTGCGCGGCGCGGGCGAAGAGCATCGCTGCCCCGGCGATGCGCCTCTTCGGATGGTTCTGGGGCCGAATGCCGCCCAACCGCCACGTGGACCGGGCCATAGGGACGGCCTCCAAGCATACGCCAGGCACGTCGCTAAGCCCTGCGCCATACAGCAGGAGGGCTTCTATAACGGCGGCCCGCCCTTCCGGCGGAGACACCAGGGCCGCAGCGCGGACGACCCGCCACGGGACCCGGTGGCCAGCTCCAGGAAAGGCAGCCTGTTCCGGCTGTACCCTAGGGCTTCCATCAGGCCACGGTAAAGGGCTTGCTCCGCGTCCATCCCGCCCATTGCCAGCCTGAAGGCCGCGCCCCGCTGGAGAAACCGCTCCTCTCCCAGTTGGGCCAGGGCGTCATCGCGCGCCTCCGGGGGCATGGCGCGCCATGCCGCCAACTGCTGCTCGGCCCATGCCTGCCCGGAGGCCTGCCTGCCGGCGGCGTCACCGGTGGAGAACCGGGCCACCGGCACAGGCTGGCCGTCCTGCCGGTACGTGGGAGGCTGCGGGCCGTCGCCGTACACCAGGTGCAACACGACGTTGTTGTAGCGAGGATCGCCGCGGTGGCCGTGTCCCTCCCAGGACGAGGCCTGGCGGTGCACCTCCACGTCGCCCCGTACGGGGGCCGACCCTTCCGGCTGCACCAGCGCGTCCTTGAAGTCCGGGCCGGGGCCGCCGTTGGGCCGTCCCGTGTACAGCACGCGCAGGGCCTTCCCCTCCAGCGTGCGCAACGGCCCGCCCTTCCGGTTGCGCCATAGCTTTGCCGCCAGGCGTTCCGGCAGGGGTTTTTGCCCTTGGGCCGCGCTTCCCTCGTCCATAGCCAAAGCGTAGCGGCGGCCCGCTTCTCCGTCAAGAGCGCTCCAGCCATCTGGGCAAAGTAGTCCTGCCTGGCGGTCGTCTTTGAGAGCTTGCCCCAACGGAAAAGGGTGAGTATGGCCACGTTTGCGTGGCCATACTCACCCTTTGTATTGTAGTCCTTTGAGAGGGAACGGCTTCGGCAGCGTTGCGGGTCGGCCCTAGCCCTCTCCCAGCGCCTTCACGTCCGCGAATTGCCGGTGCAGCCAGTGGGCCACGTCTTCCCGCTCGATGGCATCCACCAGCGCGGCGCGTAGCCCCTGGCGCTCCTCCGGGGGCATGGTCAATGCCTGATGCATCGCTTGCATCGTGCCTTCCACGTCCGCGGGGGCCAGGGCAAGGCAGCCCTGGGCAAGCTGGGGGTATGCCCCGGCGGTCTCGGTCATAGCCAGCACGCCGTCCCGTGCATTCACCACAGGGCCTTCCTTGGCCACCAGGTTCATCCCGTCAATCACCGGGTTGACCAGGAGCACGTCGTAGATGCGCAGCCCCGCCACGGCCAGCGTGTAGTTGTTTTCCATGTAGATGTGCACCGGCTTCCACTCTGGGATGCCTTGGGCGGCGTTGATCTCGCCGGCCGCCGCCTGGATCTCCTCCACGTACCGCTGGTACTGGCGGATGTGGGTCCGGGAGGGCACCAGAAAGGCCAGGAACTTGACCTTCCCCTTCATGTCCGGGTAGCGCTGCAACAGCATCTCGTAGGCCTTCAGGCCCCGCAGGATGTTCTTGTTGGGCTCGGCCCTGTCCACCCGTACGATTGCCTGGTCGCCCGCCAGGGAGGTAAGCTGGCGCTCATACTCGCGCACGCGCATGGACGATGAGAGGCGGCGCACCTCGTCTACGTTGATGCCCAGGGGGTACGCCTTCACTTGTATGCGCCGGCCCTTGAGCAGGATGGTCTCATGGTTGTAGTCCACCTCGGCGTCGGGGAGGAAATCATCGCAGCACTGCATGAAGTTCATGCCGTCGCGTTTGGTCTGGAACGCCACAATGTCCGCGCCGCACAGGCCGGCGCAGATGTCCCGCCGTATGTAGGCAGGCAGCAGCTCCCAGTAGCTGGCCGTCGGCCAGGGGATGTGTATTGTGATGCATACCAGGGCCTTGGGCAGCGCCTCCCGCAGGTAGCCGGGCACCAGGTACAGGTGGTAGTCGTGCACCATCACACAGACCTGGCTGCCGTCCGTCCCTGCCTCGGCGATCACGCCGTTGGCAAAGTCCCGGTTCACCTCTACGTACCCGTTCTGCCAGGCGTCGTGCACCGACTGGTCTACCGTGGGGGTGTAGGGGGTGCTCCACATATAGTGCTGCAGGAACCACAGGATGGGGTTGCACAGGGTGTTGTAGAACTTGTGATACGCCCGGCGGTGTGGAGAGACGAACCGCAGGGACACCCTGTTCCCCGGCAGCCCCGAGGCTATGGCGGCGCCGCCGCCTTTGGCCCACGCTTGCCGGTCCGCCTCGCCCATGGCGCTGGAAACCCACGTGAACTCCAGGTTGCGCATGAGGTAGGAGAGGGCGGTCACCAGGCTGCCGCTGCCCCGCTGGGCCTGCACGTCGCCGCTGGGAGTGGGCCGGAACTCCACGGGGCCGCGGTTGCTGACAACGATCAAGCGCCGTCCTGCCAGGGCCTCTTTGGCCAGGGCCAGGGCGTCCTCAAAGCGGCTGTCGCGTGGTTCAGTCATTGATGGGGCGGCAGGAACTAGCGCGCACGACTATTCAAAGCACCTGCCATTGCCGGCGCTCCCTAGCGAGGGATAAGTACGGGGTACAGAAGAAACAAATAGGAGAGTGTAGTGCGAAGACCTTAGCATAGGCAACTCCCGTTGTCAACGAAAGCAGGCGGCGCTACAATGCGGTCAGCAGTCGCCTCGCAGCGATTCAGCACCCTTTCTTGTAGCTGCCGGCCTCTGTGCCGCCTGATTCTCACACATAGGTCTGGCCCCTGAGCAAAGGAAGGGGCTATTCCCAGAGAAAAGGCGTCGCGGGATGATTGCCGGGAAGTCCGCAACCTCCCGGGCCGGCGTCAGGGGTGAGTCGAAAGGATTGGCGCCCATGCACGTTTACGCAGGCCTTGGCGTCAGCGACCTCAAAGGGGCGCCGGGGCAGGCAAGGCGGGCGGAGGCCCTGGGCTTCGACGGCGTCTCCTTCGGAGAGTTGGCCCATGACCCCTTTCTCCTGTGCGCGCTTGCCCTGGAGCACACCACGCGCCTCAGGGCCGGCACCTCCGTCGCCATCGGCTTCCCCCGCAGCCCCATGGTCGTGGCCGCCACTGCCTGGGACCTGCAGCGCATGTCGGGCGGCCGCTTCGAGCTTGGCCTGGGCACCCAGGTGAAGGGCCACAATGAGCGGCGCTTCAGCGTGCCGTGGTCGCCGCCTGCTCCGCGCATTCTGGAGTACATCCAATCCCTCAAGGCCATCTGGGAGTGCTGGCAACATGGGACGCCGCTGGACTACCGTGGCCGGCATTACGCATTCACACTCATGACGCCGGAGTTCAACCCCGGCCCCATTGACGTCCCGCCGCCGCCCGTGTACATCGCCGCCGTGGGGCCCGCCATGTGCCGCGCAGCCGGTGAAGTCGCCGACGGCATCGTCATGCACTCTTTCAGCACCCGCCGCTACACCGAGGAGGTAGTCCTTCCCATGCTGGCCCAGGGCGCGCAACGGGCCGGCCGCGCCGCCGGCGACCTGATGGTCACGGGCGGCGGCATGATCGCCACGGGCGCGACCGAGGCTGCCGTCCACGCGGCGCGGGAGAACGCCCGCAAGCGGATTGCCTTCTACGGCTCGACGCGCACCTACAAGGCTGTGCTGGACGCCCATGAGTGGGGCGAGACCTGCCTGCGTCTCCACGACCTCTCGCTGAAGGGCCAGTGGAGCGACATGCCCAAGCTCATAGACGACACCATGCTGGACACCTTCTGCGTTTCCGGTCCGTACGACAGCATCGGCCCCAGGCTCAGGGAGCGCTTCGGCGCGTACGCCCAGCGCATCGGGCTGGGCTTACCGGAAGACCCCGGCCACGACGACCGCCTGGGCGCTCTTCTGGAAGAGCTGCACGGGTAGTGCAACAGCGTCTGGACGCGCGGGTTGCAGTGGTCAGTGCGCTGCGCTACGATAGTACATCGTGCAGCCCCGCATTCCAGTCCACATCCGCGTGGTGGACCAGCGCTTCAAGCGATACCTCTGGCCTTACCTGTTCCAGTCGGCCGCCGCCGCGCTGGCGCTGTTCCTGGTTCTGGCCCTGCAGGACATAGGCGCCCACGCCGTCATTGTGGCGGCTATCGCTTCCACCACTTTCGTTCTCTTTTTCATGCCCCGCAGGAGCGCCGCCAAGCCGCGCAAGGTCCTCGGCGGCCATTTCTGGGGCGCGCTCATAGGCGGGGCTATTGCTTTCTTCGCAAGCTCGCCCGCCGGCCTGGAGCTCGCCGGGCTGACCGGCTACGCCTTTGAGATCGAGGCCGCCCTGGCCGTCGGGCTGACCATGCTGGCCATGGTGGCGACGTCCACCGAGCACGCCCCCGCGCCCGGCACGGCCCTGGGCCTCGTCATCAACCCCTTCGACTGGCGAGTGGTGCTGTTCGTCGCCGTCAGCGTCGTCCTCCTCTCCCTCGCCCACCGGCTCATGCGCCCCTGGCTCCGCGACCTCGTGTAGAGCCGTCCTTTGCTCCAGGCCGATCCCTGGCCAAATGGGTAGGGTCTTCCGGCATACCCTGGCGGTACAGTATGTCTACAGCGATCAGCCACACCGCTCCGCTCAGCCGAACCCGCAGCCAAGGAGCCACCTATGACCAACGCACTGACGAACGTCTCCAACGACCTTGCAGCCATCGCCGCCGCCGCCAGCCCCGGCATCGTCCGCGTGGAAGGGCGCCGCAGGCTGCCAGCCAGCGGCATCGTCTGGTCCGCCGACGGCCTCGTCGTCACCGCGCACCACGTGGTGGAGCAGGAAGAGGGCCTGCAGGTGGGCCTGGCTGATGGACGCGCCGCCCCCGCCACGCTGGTGGGCCGCGATCCCACTACCGACATCGCACTGTTGCGCGTCCAGGCGGGGGGCCTGACGCCCCTGCCCTGGGCCGAGCCCGAGACCGCGCGGGTCGGCCACCTGGTGCTGGCGCTGGGCCGCCCCGGCGCGGGCATCCTTGCCACCCTGGGCGTGGTCAGCGCCCTGGGCGAGGCATGGCGCACCCCCCTGGGCGGCAGGATAGACAGGCTCCTGCAGACCGACGCCGCCATGTACCCCGGCTTCTCCGGCGGCCCCCTGGTTGACGCATCGGGCCGCGTGCTTGGGCCGAACACCACCGCCATCCTGCGGGGACTGGCTGTCGCCATACCCGCGCCCACCGTCCGGCGGGTTGTCGAGACGCTGCTGGCCCACGGCAAGGTGCAACGCGGCTACATGGGGGTCGGCGCGCAGACCGTACGCCTGCCCGCAGCCCTGGAAGCGCAGGCGGGCCAGGCCACCGGCCTGCTGCTGGTATCCGTGGAGGCGGCCAGCCCTGCGGGCCAGGCGGGCCTGGTCATGGGCGACACTATCATCGCCTTCGACGGCCAGCCCGTGCGCCGGCTGGAAGACCTGCTGGGCCAGCTCACCGCCGAGCGCATCGGCAGGGCAGTTTCGGTGCGCATCATTCGCGGCGGCCAGGTGCAGGACCGCACCGTCACCATCGCCGCCAAGGATGAATAGTTTTCAGAACAGTCACAATCCCAGCAGCGGTGAAGGACTGGCGCGTGACGACAAGGAGAAAGCACCATGACCACGACGTTGCAGCAACTGAACGACGACATCGCAGCCCTGGCGCACGAGGCAGGACGCAGCCTGGTGCAGGTGCGCAGCGGGCGGAGCGGCGCAGGCGCGGGCGCCATCTGGCACCCCGACGGCCTCATCGTGACCAACGCCCACGTGGTTGGCGGGCGCAGCCTGGAGGTGGACCTGCCCGATGGCCGCGCGCTGCCCGCCCGCGTGCTGGCCTACGATGCCGCGCAAGACCTGGCAGCCCTGGTGGTGTCCGCTGAGGGCCTGCCTGCAATCCCCCTGGGCGACTCGCGCGCCCTGCAGCCCGGCCAGTGGGTGATGGCCATCGGCCATCCCTGGGGCAGGCGGGGCGCAGTGACTGCGGGCGTGGTCATCGGCATGGGCGGCGCCTGGCCCGGCGCGCCCTACGCAGGCCGCGAGCTGATCGCTGCGGCGCTGCCGCTGCGGCCCGGCAACTCCGGTGGCCCCCTCCTGGACGTGCGCGGGCGTCTGGTGGGCATTAACGCCATGATCACGGGGCCACAGGTCGCCTTCGCCGTGCCCGTCCACGTGGCCAAGGCCTTCCTGCGCGCCACCCTCGGCGCCCGGGAAGCGGTGGCTGCCGCATAGCCGCTCAGTGCCGCAAAAGTGCAGATTTGGGCAAGAGTAGGGGCGCAAGGCTTGCGCCCCTACCAGTCCTCCGTCCTCCAACTCCGTCGTCTTCGCTCCATCTTGCTCCTCGTTTCTTTGACAGGCGCACCTGCCCTTGATAGGATGGGGGTATCTATCCCTTCGTATTCGCCCGTAGCTACTCCACTTTCAGGAGCTGCCGAATAGAAGAAGCACACACCGCCACGCCTGCGCACCTCTGGGCCGTGTGGAGGAGGCGCCATGTTTTCGCATCTTAACCTCAGGCTATTTGCCGCCCTGACCCTAGGCATCGCAGGCTGGAGCATCGGAGCGGTGGCCTTCCGGCTGCTCGATGCGCCCTCCTACTGGCCCTGGAGCCTTGGCGGCGTGGCGGCAGGCGCTGTCCTGGGTCTTCTGGCCGGGCCCGCCGCGCTCCTCCCCTTGGGTCGCTCCCTTCAGGACATCCCTACTATCCGCCTCTTTGCGGCCATCCTAGGACTTATCGTTGGCCTTATCATCGCCGCCCTGCTCTCGGTACCCCTTCGCGCCCTTGGCGGCTGGCCGGGCGTCTGGCTGCCTCTTCTGCTCAGCATTACCCTTGGGCTGGCAGGCAGTGTGTTCATGGTCCTCCGTGAGAACGACCTGGCGGCAATCGTCCCCGGCATGGCCGCCCTCTCCTCCCGGGGCAGGACCGGCGCCGGCAAAGTCGTGCTGGACACCAGCGCCATCATAGACGGGCGCATCGCCGACATCAGCCAGACGGGCTTCATAGACGGCACACTCGTCGTGGCCAGCTTCGTCCTGGACGAGCTGCGGCACATCGCCGACTCCAGCGATTCCACCCGGCGCAACCGGGGCCGCCGCGGCCTGGAGATCCTCAACAGGCTGAGCAAAGAGACCGAGATCCCCATCGAGGTCTTGGAGGCCGACCACAGGTGGGAAGGCATGGAGGTGGACGGCAAGCTGGTGATGCTCGCCAAGAGCCTCGGCGCGCCTATCGTCACAACCGACTACAACCTCAACCGCGTCGCCGAGATCCAGGGCGTGACGGTGCTGAACGTGAACGAGCTGGCCAACGCGCTCAAGTCCGTAGTCATCCCCGGCGAAGAGCTTCAGGTGCGCGTCATACAGGAAGGCAAAGAGCTGGGCCAGGGCGTCGGCTTCCTCGACGACGGCACCATGATCGTTGTCGAGAACGGGCGGCGCTACGTGGGCAGCTCCGTGGACGTGGTGGTCACGCGCGTCCTTCAGACCGCCGCGGGCCGCCTCATCTTCACGCAGATCAAGGGGCGCTAAAGCGGCATGCCCAGGCTGGCAGCAGCTTCAGTATCTTCCATGCGGCCTAGTCAAGGGCGTCCTTTGCCGGTGGAAAACGTACGCCGGCTTTTCCTGGTAGCAGACGCTCTGGTCCCCCCGCCCTGGTACGCTGGGGGACACCCCCAGCTACCCCCGGCGAGGGTGCGCCCCTCTGCACACCCGGGACACACAGGCTATTTTCGAGTCAATTCTGAGGTAGTTCTGGGCTGGGCGCTGACGGTCACCCCAGCTTCCACTTGGCGCCTTGAGGGGTGTCTTCAACTGTGACGCCCAGCTTGGCAAGACGGTCGCGAATGGAGTCGGCCAGGGCGAACTGCTTTGCCTTGCGCAGGTCGCCGCGCACCTCCACAAGCAGGTCCACGAATGGGTGAGCGGCGACGTTGTCCGTCGCCTTCGCGGCCTTGAAGGTGAGGCCCAGGACGCCCCCTAGCTTCCTCAGCACCGCCTGCGCTTCGCCGATATTCTCCCCCGCCTCCTTATGCCGGTTGACCTCTCGCACCAGGTCGAAGAGCACCGCCATGGCCTGGGAGGTGTTGAGGTCGTCGTCCATGGCCGCTTCAAAGCGCGACGCATAGCTTTGCGCGTCAAACGTCGCGCCGCCCGGCTGCTGATTGCCGGGCACCAGCGCAGTACGAATGCGCTCCGCCCCGCGCTCGTAGTTCTCGATCTCCTCTTCGCTGTAGGCGCGGGGGCTGCGGTAGTGGGCCGAGAGCAGGAAGAGGCGGATGGCATCGGCGGAGTGTTTTGCCAGGGCATCGCGCAGGCTGACGAAGTTGCCGGAGTGGCGGTTCATCTTCTCTTCTTCGGTCTCGGCCAGGCGCAGGAGGCCGTTGTGCACCCCGTAGCGGACCAGCGGCTGGCGGCCCGTGTAGCCCTCGGACTGGGCGATCTCGTTCTCGTGGTGGGGGAAGATGACGTCGTGGCCGCCGCCGTGGATGTCGAACTGCTCGCCCAGCAGGGACAGAGACATGGCCGAGCACTCGATGTGCCAGCCGGGGCGGCCCATGCCCCAGGGGCTGGGCCAGGCGGGTTCGCCCTCCTTGGATGCCTTCCACA
>JACQUI010000220.1 GCA_016210395.1 Chloroflexota bacterium
GTGCCGTGACGTACCCAGACTTCAGTGTTCAGGAATACATCAAGAAGCGGTTCGTCCCAGTGCGGTTCAACGTGGTCGCGAAGCCGGAGGTCATGGACCGCTTCAACGCTTCCTGGACCCCGACCATCATCGTCGAAGACGTCCGAGGACGCGAACACCGGCGGAGTGTCGGTTATCTCGATCCGAAGCGATTCCTTGGCGAGCTCGCTCTGGCATGGCTCAAGGACGCGGTCGACCGGCGGGACTTCAGCACGGGCCGCGCCTTTACCGGCTAGCGCCTGGACAGCGCCACGGGGCTGTGTTGCCATGAAGGCTCGCTGAGTAGCAGGAAGTCCTACGCCAGATAGAGCGCGCGGGCCACGCGAAGGACGAAGGCGGGGATCGGTCTGAATCGCCGCAGAAGGAGCGTGGCGGCAAGGCCGCCTGCCACGCCAATGGCCGCGCCGCCCACGATGTCCAGCGGGTAGAGCACGCCGGCGTAGACGCGGGAGAGTGAGTAGAGGGCTGCCAGGGCAACAAGGGCCGCGCCGGCTCTCCGGTTCCACAGCAAGACGGCGATGGCAACTGCGAAGCCAATCGCGGCAATGTGCGCAGGGAACGACGAGTCGGTGGGCCGGTAGAACAGCAGCGAGACGTCCAGGGTTGCGAACGGCCTGGGGCGGAACATCACATCGCTGATGACCTCTACCACAAGGCTGGCCAGAGCGAGAGCGACCACCGCTGCCATGACTCCGTGCTGGTTGCGTGTGCGGGCCAGAAGCGTTGGGCCTGTGAACCACAGGCCCAACAGCGTCAACGCCAGGAGCAACGGCACAAGATAGTCGCTGGCCAGCAGGCGGACGACGTTATCCAGTGACGGGAAGCGGCCGACCCAGCCGTTCAGCCAGAGGAAGGCCGCCTGGTCTGCTTGCTCAAGGACTTCGACTTCCAACGGGAGCCTACCTCCGTGGCTACCATGCGGACGTAGCTGTTGTACCGCAGGGCGCCCAGATTGTGCAGCGACCGCCTGTACTCCATGGTGCGGTTGCGCAGGGAAGACAAGAGTAGCAACACCACAAGAGCGGAGGCAGCGCCTGCTGAGAACAGCGCGAACTGCTGGTTGCCGTCCAGGCCGGCGAGCGTATCAGGGATGTTCCGCTGCTCGGTGGCGAAAAACCACAGGATGGCGGCGATGACCAGCGACATGCCCAGGAATTGGGCGAGCTTCCTTCCCATGACGTACAGGCCGCGCAGGCGGCTGCGCGCAGTGACGTACAATAGGACCCCAAAAGAGGAGAGGAAGCTCAACAGCAGGTAGTCCCAGACAAAATCATACATGTCTGTTCTGCCACTCGACCTTCACGCCTAGCGGAAAAGGCGGCTAGCCTACCTTTGGTATGGCCGGCGTGCACCAGTGAAGGTACTTGTTGTTCTTGCCTCGGACGATATCGAAGTACAGGTCCTGCAACTTGTGGGTGAGGGCGCCCATAGTGCCGTCGCCGATAACCTGGTTGTCCAGCGAACCGACGGCCGTCAGGTGCGCCGCTGTCCCGGTGAGAAAGACCTCATCGGCCAGGTAGAGCTCGCTGCGGGGAATGTGGCGTTCGACCACGTCCATGCCCAACTCGTTCTTGGCAATGTCGAAGACGCAGCTTCGCGTGATGCCCGGCAGCACGTTGTCCACCAAGGGCGGCGTGGCAAGCTGCCCGTTGCGGTACATGAACAGGTTCTCGCCTGAGCCTTCGCTCACGTAGCCTTTGTCGTTCAGCAGGATCGCTTCGTCAAAGCCGGCGGCCATAGCCTCGGTCTTGGCCAGGATGCCGTTCACGTACAGACCGCTGATCTTCACGTGCGGCGGGATGACTGTGTCCTCCATGCGGCGCCAGGAAGAGGTGCAGCACTTGGCCGGAGCCTCGGTGTCAATATAGCGGCCAAAGGGGACGGCCATGACGGTGAAATCGTCGGAAAGGCCCCCCAGGTTCAGATACGCCACGCGCTCCTCGGACTTGTAGGCGATGGGACGGATGTAGATATCCTGGGTGAATCCAGAACGCTCCACCATCTCAACCGTCACGTCGCACAGGTCGCCGGCGGTGTAAGGCAGCTTGATGCGCAGGATCTTGCAACCTGCCAGCAGGCGCTCGTAATGCTCCCGCAGGCGGAAGATGTACATGCGTCCCTGGTCGGCGTTCCAGTTGCCGCGCACGCCCTCGAAGACAGCGGTGCCATAGTGAAAAGCATGAGTCATGATGCCGATGGTCGCCTGCTCCAGCGGGACAAACTTTCCTTTGTGGAACGCCACAACCGCCATAAGAAGCTCCTTTGCCGTGCACGCTCCGCCCATTATATATCCCTAGCCGTGCCAGTCAACAAGCGTAGGCCCCTCAGGGTAGGCCCCGAAGGCCCCTGGGGACGCCAGAGGATGCGCGCCTACGGCGTTTCAGGCATGAGCGGGGCGACGCCTTCCTCCAGCTCAATGCCCAGGGCGTTGACCGCGTAGCACTGCAGCGCGTAGTAGCCGATGGTGACTACCAGGTCTACGGTTGCCTGCCGGCCCAGCAGGTGCTCCACTGCGGAGTAGGTGGAGTCCCGGACGCGCTTCTCCTCCAGCAGCTCCCGCGTGAACTGGACGAAGACGCCCTCCTTGGGCAGCAGCCTCCGAGGAGGCGCAACTGTCCTGATCACCTCCACAACCTCGTCCCGCAGCCCGGCCTGCTTTGCCGAGGCGACGTGGTGGGTGAAGATGTACTGGCAGCGCATGTGACGCGCCACTGCCAGTGTGACGATCTCTCGAACATCCGCAGGAATGGACGCGCCGGAGTAGCGGAGCTGCTCGCCCAGGGCGGCGACGCGCGCGGCCACCTCGGGGCTGTTCAGCAGCGCGGCGAAGGGCGGCGCGACATGGCCCCTGGCGCCCGCAATCTGGTCATACAAGGGCTGCTTGTCCGGCGGCAGTTGCTCCCTGGTAACAAGGGGTACGCGCGGCATAGGAGGCTCCTGGGTGTTGGTGCGCCCATTGTAGCGCCTCTGCTCACTACCGCACATGCACCCGCTATCCCAGCCGTGCCATGCTGGTCGCCAGGAAATACAGACCCATGAAGACGATGAATGTCCCGCACGCCATCATGATGCCTTTGTAGACCCGCACGGTGATGAACCTCCGCCCGGACGCAATCCCCGCAGAGACCAGGCTGTACCACCCGATGTCCGAGAGGATGTGTCCCACGTAGAACGCGGCGATACCCAGGACGCCCGCCTCCAGCGACTTTGTCATGAACGCGGCGCCCACCGTGATCCACCAGATGGTCCAGAAGGGGTTGCTCAGGCTGATGGCCATGCTCCCGAAAAAGGGAACGACAATGCTGCGGGGCTTCGTCTCGGCGCCGTCGCTTCCCCCGCCGGGCGCGCCCTGCTCCGGTCGGCGCAGCAGCCCCCAGCCCATCCACACCAGGAACGCCCCGCCGAAAATGCCCACCAGCGCCACGAAGAGGCTGGACTCGTTCATGCGGGCCAGGCCCAGGGCGAGCAACACCACAACCACAAGCTCCAGCAACCCGTGGCCCAGCCCGATCACCGGCCCGGCGATGAAGCCGCGCTGCGCCGCCTCCCGGATGTTGTAGGCCAGCAGCGGCCCCGGCGATGCCGCGCCGGAGAACCCCACCAGAAAGGATGTGCCGAAGATGGCGAGAATGGGTATGTCAGGCATGGATGTTTGGTTGGTCCTACCGGATCCAGGATTGCCCTTCGCCGCTTGCCACAATGCCCATCCATTCCGGCTGGGGGGCGCGCTCCATCAGCGCAGCCACTGCGTCCTGCGGCTTCAGGCCCTCGAAGAGCACCCCGTAGGCGGCCCGGGTAATCGGCATGTCGACGCGCAGCTCCCGGGAAAGGCGCATCGCAGCAGCAGTTGTGTCCACCCCCTCGGCAACGTTGCGCATGCCTGTCAGGATTTCCCCCAGCCCGCGCCCCTTGGCAAGCTGCTCGCCGACGTACCGGTTGCGGCTCAGGGGGCTGGCCGCCGTGGCCACCAGGTCGCCCAGGCCCGCAAGCCCTGCAAAGGTCAGCGGGTTGGCGCCCGCCGCAACCCCCAGCCGCGCGATCTCCGCCAGCCCTCGCGTGATGAATGCCGCCTTGCTGTTGTTCCCGTAGCCCAGACCGTCGCCGATGCCTGTTCCCAGTGCGATGACGTTTTTCAGCGCGCCGGCCAGCTCCACGCCGATGACGTCAACGTTCGTGTACACCCGGAGCTGCGGCGACATGAATTCCGCCTGCACCTCCCTGGCAACGGCTTCGTCCTGGCAGGCGATGACTGTTGACGTGGGCAGGCCCCGGGCCACCTCCGCCGAGAGGTTGGGCCCCGATAGCGCGCAGATGCGGCCCCACAGGGGCGCCGGCATCTCCTCGCGAAGGACTTGCGTCATGCGGCCACCGGTGCTCATCTCCAGCCCTTTTGTGGCGCTGACAATGATGGCGTCGGGCCGCAGGACCTCCCGCACGCGCTGGGCGTTTTGCCTGATGCTCTTGGAGGGGACGACTATGACCACAAGCGTCGCCTCGCCGAAGGCGTCGCTCAGGGAGGCAGTCACCCGTAGCGAGGGCGGGAAAGGGAAGCCGGGCAAAAACCTGCGGTTCTCGCCGTCCTGCCGAAGCTGCTCCGCCTCCTCCGGCGTGCGCGCCCACAGGGCGACCGGGTGGCCCAGCTTGGCCAGGTGGATGGCCAGCGTTGTGCCCCAGCTCGTTGTGCCAACCACCGCTGCTTGCACGAGCCGGCGGGTCATCTGCGGCCCTCAGACGCGTCCGGCCCGTTCTCCTGCAACTGCGCCCGCTGCCCCAGCTTTCGCTCGGTGCCTTTGAGAAGCCGCTGGATGTTGCCCCGGTGCTGCCAGATGATGATCGGCCCGCCGATGGCGACGTAGAGGATGTGCTCGCGTGGTATCTCGCCCAAGAAGGCAAAAAGGGGGACCGTGACCATGGCCGAGACCACGGCCAGGACCGACCCCAGGGATACGTACCGGGTCAGCGCCACGGGCACGAGGAACACGGATACGGCGATCAGGCCGCTCAGGGGGTGCAGCGTTGTGACGCCGCCGACGCCCGTGGAAATGCCTCGGCCGCCCCGGAAACCGCTGAACACAGGCCAGTTGTGGCCCACAACCGCCAGCGTCGCGGCCAGCGCCTCGGCAAGAGGCGCGCCGCCCGTGAGCGCGCGGGCCACCAGGACCGACACCACGCCCTTGGAGACGTCGCCTACGAGCACCAGGACGGCAAAGGCAGGCCCCAGGGTGCGCAGCACGTTGGTCATGCCGGTGGAGCCGCTGCCCGCCTGGCGCAGGTCAACCCTTTTGAGCTTGCCAACCAGGTAGCCCCAGGAGATGCTCCCCAGCAGGTATGCCGCAAGGAGGGCTAGCGTGTATTCGAGTACGTTCATTCCTTTTGCCCAGCGCCTCTCAGAATGCCGGGCAGAGGCCAGGGGACGGCGGCTTTAGCGGCGCTCCCGCCGGTTGAACATCAGCTTGAGGTGGCTCCACCGGAAGCCAAGGCCGTCCCGAAGGCTGTTTTGCAGGTAGCGCTGGTAGGAGAAGTGTATCAGGTCTGGGTCGTTTACGTAAAAGGCAATGACTATTGGCGCAACGCCTTCTTGCACCACTTTGTCCACGCGCAGCAAGCGTCCGCTTTTTGCCGGCGGCTGGTGCGCGGCCATCGCGTCCCACACCACGGACCGCAGGCGGTCTGGGTCCACCCACCGGTGCCGTTCCTCGTACACCATGAGAGCGGCGTCCATGACCTCCTTCACGTTTGCCCCCGTGAGCGCCGAGGCGAACCGTATCGGGGCGTAGGGCAGGAACTTCAGCTTGTCCCGCACGTGGGCCTGGGCATCCGCCTGGTCGAGGCCGAGAGAGGACGCCACGTCCCACTTGTTTACCACAACGACCACGCCCTTGTACGCGTCCGCAATCTCACCGGCGATGTGCTGGTCCTGCGCCGCGCCCAACTCCGTGGCGTCCAGCACAAGCAGGGCCACATCGGCGCGGGCTAGCGCCATCATCGAGCGCAGCACGCTGTACTGCTCGATGCCCGGCTCCACGTGTCCGCGCCGCCGGATACCCGCCGTATCTATGAGCGTGATCCGCTGCCCCTCGTAGGTTGCCGGCGTATCAATGGCGTCCCGGGTCGTGCCCGGCACCTCGCTGACGATGGCCCGCTGCTCCCCCAGTATGGCGTTCAGCAGCGACGACTTCCCCACGTTGGTGCGTCCCAGGATCGCCAGCGCCATCTCGCCGTCCTCGGTCGCTCCCTGCTTCGTCTCCTCACCGGGGGGCAGGCGGCGCAGCACCTCCGACATCAGATCGCCGATGCCTCGGTTGTGGTAGGCGCTGATGGCAATGGGGTCGCCCACGCCGAGGCTGTAGAAGTCCACGGCGCCCATGCCGATGACGTCGCTGTCCGCCTTGTTCACAGCCAGCACCACCGGCTTTTCCGTGCGGCGCAGCCGGTCGGCGATCTCCATGTCCACCGGCGTCACGCCGTCCTGCACGTCGCCCAGGAAGATGATGGCGTCTGCCGCTTCCATAGCCAGCGCCACCTGCGCCTGCACCTCACGCGCCATGGGCGACTGCGGCTCCGGCTCTACACCGCCCGTGTCCACCAGCAGGAAGTGCCGGCCCTCCCACTGCGCCTCCTGCACAAGCCTGTCCCTGGTGGTCCCCGCGATGTCGGAGACAACGGCCACTCTCCGGCCCACCAGCCGGTTATACAGCGAGGACTTGCCCACGTTGGGCCGTCCGACAATTGCAATCATAGGAATGGACAAAGAAACGCCTCACGTATCAGCGGGAGACCTCTCCCCTTGCCCTCTCCTGCGAGGAGAGGGGCGCCACACGGTCCAACAGAGTCAGGGCCTCTTCCCTCGCAGGGAAGAGGACAGGAGATAGGTCTCCTCACCTCACCAGCAACTCCAGCGCCGCCTTCTGGGCGTGCAGGCGGTTCTCCGCCTGGTCGAACACCACCGACTGCGGATGCTCCAGCATCCCCGCGCTTATCTCCTCCCCTTGGTGGGCGGGCAGGTCGTGCATGAAGATGGCGTCCGGCTTGGCCTGGCGCATCAGGTCCAGGTTCACCTGATATCCCTTGAACGCCTTCCGGCGCGCCTCCGCCTCCGCTTCGTCGCCCATGCTCACCCACACGTCCGTATACACCACGTCCGCGCCCGCAGCCGCCTCCTGTGGCCGCCGCGCCTGCCGCACCGCGCCGCCGTGCGCCGCGGCGATGCGTCGCGCCTGCGCCATGACCCCAGCCGGCAGGTCATACCCCTCCGGCGAGGCGATCACGAAGCTCGCGCCAACCGACGCCGCGCCCAGCGCCAGGCTGGCCGACACGTTGTTGCCGTCGCCGATGAAGGCGATGGCCAGGCCCGCCAGGTTCCCTTTGCGCTCCCGGATGGTGAGCAGGTCGGCAAGCGTCTGGCAGGGGTGCTCCGCGTCGGACAGCGCGTTTATGACGGGCGCCGTCGAGTGCTTCGCCATCTCCGCCAGCGTCCGGTGCGCGAACACCCGCGCAACGATGGCGTCCACGTACCGGCACAGCACCCGCGCCACGTCGGCCACAGGCTCGCGCCCGCCCAGACCTACCTCATCCCGCCCCATGTAGATGGGGTGGCCGCCAAGCTGCTGGATACCCACGTCAAAGCTCACCTTTGTCCGCAGCGACGGCTTCTCGAACAGCAGGGCGACGCTCTTGCCCGCCAGAGGCGCGCCGTGGCCGTTGCGTTTCATCTCCATCGCACGCGTGACGACGAAACCGATCTCTTCCGGCGAAAGGTCGGCGATGGAAAGCAAATGCCGCGTGCTCACGCATGTCCTCCGTGGTGATGTGGCCCTGCATAGTTCCAGCTTGCCCAGTATAGCACAGGGCCCTCTCGCCTCTGTCGCAGACAGTGAAGACGCGCTCTGATAAGCCCTGGTGCTGTCCCCTGCCATCCGCCCCTTCCCCAGGCGCGCCACCGCCTGGTACGCCTTAGGTCTGGCACAGGGACCCCTGTTTACAGGGACCCCTGTTTCTCTCCACCGGACCACTACGAAAATCGGAACCGTTTCTCCCGCCACTACGCAGAGGTCCACCTCCTCAAACCCCTGCCCTACGCCCCTCTCCCCATACCCTTGCCCCTTGACCCCAACCCCATCCCGTGATGTAATCCTCTCGCCAATACAACCAAGCGAGGAGAAGAACACCATGACTGTACGACGTTGCCTTCTGGAGATGGGTTGGGGCGCAGACCTGCACGGCGGCGACTACACCAAGGCGGCCCAGCGCGCGGTGCAGAATGCCTTGCAACACGTCAGCCTGGGCTTCACCGGGCCGATGGGCAAGAGCGGGAGCGACCTCATCCTGGACGTGACCATCGGCGTTGCCGAGCCGGACAAGGTGAACAAGCAGGCCATCGCCGACGCGTTCCCCTATGGCCGTCAGAAGAACATCAAGGTCGTCAAGGGCGGCCTGGACGTTCCAGGCGACCGCCCCACCGACTTCTGCGCCGTCGCAAACGCAGCCATCATCCTCAGCCTGGACGTGTAAACAGGGGCGTTGACGGCGCAACGACATTCGCGCGCAACCGTAAGGGCGCAGCATGCTGCGCCCTTACATCGCCGTAGCGGAATACGCCTTCACGGGCAGAGCCGCGCTCGCTGGAGGCTACACCCAGCCCCAGGGAATGGGCCGCTTGTAGACGCGCCAGGCAAACAGCGCCGCAAGGACCATGAGCGCCAGCGTCACCAACGGGCTGTACGACATGAAGGCGCGTACGCCCATGATGAACGCGGTGACCACCAGGAACAGGCAGATGCTGGAGAGTCGCTTGCGGCGGATGCGGAAGCGCACCAGGGTGGGACGCTTGTCCTCAGGCAGCACGTCGTTGGGGGCCAGACCCGCCAGCACAGCCTCGACCTTCGGCTGGATGCCAAGATGCACGTAGGAGAGTGTGCCGGCCAGCGCCACGAGGATGCCCAGTTTTACTAAGATCGGCCATTCTGCCAGACGGTCTGCATAGCCGCCAGTAGTTGGATCAAGGAGCAGCAGGCCGGTGATAAGGATGGCGCCAAGGTACATATAGCAGCGCCTGGGCTGGTTCTTGATGATGTTCTCCATGAAGCGGTCGGTGTTGTGGCCCGGCGGCACAGCGAACCTGCCCCGCTCGTTGACAACGACGAGCATGTACAAGGGCGCGGCCATGAGGAGAGCCGCTACAAGGTGGACGACCCGTATGACTGCCATGACGTCTGCTGACATAGCGTACCTCCGTTTCGTTCGGTTCGCCGCAGTATAGCGCAGCGCGCCGGCGATGTGCATCGCCGGCGCTGAGCAGTTTCGCGCGATTTCGACGAGGTTAACCCATGGGAAGAACGGGTGATGATAGCCCAAAGACAACAAAATGCCTCCGCCGGCCCCCGGCAGAGGCATTTGCGAAATGGTTTGTCTTGCCTTCAGGCTAGTCAGATCCCGGACCGGCCCTCTGCGAGATGGACCGCCGCCTGCCTTCGGAGCCTTCGGCCAGTCCAAACAGCTCGCGGGCTGACTGTACATAGGAGGTGTCCCGCTTCTCTTTGAGGGAGGAAAGCGCGGGATGAAGGACCTTCTTGAGCATGGCCTGGCTGAAGGCATCCAGGCTCTCCTGCTGCGATAGCGTGAGGTCCGGCAGAAACTTCCGCAGCTTTACCAGCTCCTGCAAGCGGATTCTCTCGGCGCGGCCGCTGATGGCCACAACCGTTGGCACCGCCTCGCGCGAGCGCATCCATTCCGTGAACTGCTGCGCCTGCGCCTCCACCAGACCTTCCACCTTCACGGCCTCCGCCTGGCGCGATCGGCGGTTCGCTTCAGCCACGGTCTCCAGGTCGTCAATATCGTAGAGCGAGACGCCCGGCAGCTCTTTCACGGCGGGGTCAATGTCGCGGGGCACGGCAATGTCAATGAGCACAAGGGGCGTATAAGTTGTGGCACGAGCGCGGGCAACAAGCGCGGGGGTGAGGAGATAGTCAGGCGTGCTCGTGGCGGTGATGACAATGTCAGTCTGTTCCAGCCCATGCTCCAGGTCGGCAAGGGGAATGGCCACGCCGCCAAGCTCCTGCGCCAGCTCGGCGGCGCGCTCGTACGTGCGGTTGGCCACGGTAATGCGGGATGCGCCGACGTCTGCCAGTGCGCGGGCCACCAGCTTGCCGGCCTCGCCCAGGCCAACCACCAGCACCCGGGCGTTGTCCAGGCTGCCCAGGGAACGGCGGGCCATCTGCACGGCGGCGCGGCTGATGGACAGGGCGCTGCGCCCAATGGCCGTCTCGTGGCGGGCCTGTTTGCCCACGCGGAGGGCGGCGTGGAACAGCCGAGAGAGGGTTACGTCGGTCATGCGCCTCTCGCTGGCAGCGGAGTAGGCGTCCCGCACCTGCCCGAGGATCTGCGCCTCGCCGAGAATCATGGACTCCAGCCCGCTGGAGACGCGGAAGAGGTGGCGCACCGCGTCGCCGTCGGCATAACGGTACAGAAGCCTCCCAACCTCTTTGGGGTTGAGAGAGCAGAAGGAAGTCATGGCCCGTTCAAGAAGGGCGATGCCTTCTTCAGGCGTTTCAGAAGTGGTATAGACCTCGGTGCGGTTGCATGTGGAGAGCAGCACGCTCTTGCCCAGAGCGCTCTTCAGGGCGTCCATGGCATGGTCGGCTTTGGCTGCCGGGATGGCGAGTTGCTCCCGTAGCTCAACGGGGGCCGTCTTGTGGCTGAGCCCAATTGCTACGATTGCCATTATGCCTTCTCCTGCACGGGTTCAGGCGCTTGCTCCAGCATGCGGCGCAGGCGCTCCTTGGCCTCCTGCATCTGGCCGGAGTGGTAGAGGGCCAGCAGTTCCTCGTCCATGCAGTGCTGCCACCAGGTGGGATTTGGCTTGATGCCCGTGCCGCGCAAGTCCTGGCGGACCTCACCCAGCATGACTGCCATGTCTGCCCAGAGCAGGGCCGGGCTTTCCTGGATCTCCTCGCGCAGGCGGCGCGCCAGCGCCGGGCTCAGGCCGCCCGTGGAGATTGCAACAGTCACCTCGCCGCGTTTGACCACGGCAGGGGCGATGAAGGTGCACAGGTTGGTCACGTCAACAACGTTCAGCAGGATGCCCCGTCGCTGGGCTTCCCACGCCACTTCCTTATACACGTCCGGCTTGTCGTTTTCGGCGATGGCCAGGAAGACGCCTTCCAGGTCGCCGGGCTCATACGCCTTCTGCACCCAGTCCACCGCGCCTTGCGCGGCAAGGGCCTTCAGGCCGTCGGAAACCTCAGGGCTGATGACGGTGACCGAAGCGCCGCATTCCACCAGCTCGTGGGCTTTCCTTTCCGCCTCGTGGCCGCCGCCGATGATGACGCACCTACGGCTGTTCAGGTTGAGGTAGACAGGGTAGTAGGCGGGCATAGAGCCTCCCTTCACTCCAGAAAGTACCTGACCCTGGTTTTCTTAAACTCGATCCGGCTGTACAGGACCCCATAGTCCGGGACGCCGGCGCTCAGGGACAGCTCGCGTATGATCTCTTCGCAGCCTTCAGTCGTTGTGGCGTGCACCATGGCGAAGAGCGAGTAGGGCCAGTCGGGGAACGTGGGGCGCTGATAGCAGTGGCTGACGGCTGGATGAGCGGCCAGGACTGTGCCCACTTCCTCTATCCTCTCTTGCGGGACCTGCCATACGGACATGCCGTTGGCCCTGAAGCCGGCCCTGCGGTGGTGGAGGACCGCGCCGTAGCGCCGCATGACGCCGCTGGCCTGCAAGCCCTGAGCACGTTCCAGGAGGTCCCGCTGGCCAAAGCCCACACGCCGGGCCATCTCCTCGAAGGGAGATTGGCAAAGCGGCAAGTCTTGCTGGAGCTGCCGCACGATCTCTTTGTCCAAGCCGGAGAGCGGGACAGCCGTCTCGCCGCCGGCCGCAGACCGCCCCAAGACCTCAGACGAAGCCCCTTCACCCTGCAGCATGTCGAAGGAGACGCCTATCTTGAAGACGCGCAGGGCGGGCAGCAACCGCGTGGACTCGGCTCCTGCTTCCTGTGAGAGGTGGGAGACCACCTTTTCCAGGGAGCAGTCCGGGCTGACGGCGACGGTGAACCAGAGGTTGAAGTAGCCCTCTCGGGAGTAGTTGTGGCTGACGCCTGGAAGCTCATTGATCCGCGCGGCGGCCTGGTAGAGAGTTTCTTGGGGGACGCGCATGGCGACCAGGCTGCTCTGGTACCCCAGCCGGCGGGTATCGAAGATGGCGCTGATCTCTCGAATGTAGTTCTGCCTGCGGAGGAGCCTGATCCGCTCGATCACCACGCTCTCGGGAACCCCCAGCCGTGCGCCGATAGCCGCATACGGCTCCTCGGTGAGCGGGAACGAGGACTGAAGGACGTTCAGTAGCTCCTTGTCCCCAATCTCCAGTTGTGTCGCCATGTAAGCTCCGCAGCGGGAAGGTAGAGGTTTTTCGCAGCCTGGGAATACAAGAGGCACGTGGTCTGCCTCTGCAATCCCATCGCTTAGAGCTATGGTACGGGGAAGAACGGGGGCCGAGAATCATGCAGGCAGGGGATTCTGATTCCCTCATGACATGAGGCGAGGCACGGCGAATCTGCGTTTTTCTACCTGCAACAGCATGAGGGCCCCGCGTACGGGGCCCTCATGAGAGGCGTCATGCATAGCGGCGTGGTGAGAGCGAGCTTTCACAATATGGGCAAATATGTACTTCTACATATACCACAGGCGTTTGCTCAAGAGCGGCTCCACTTCTTCCAGGACCCCTGTGGCGGCCCACACGGCAAAGCGCTCCAGCAGGCGCATGCGCATGGAGCGGGGCGGGCGGATATGCGCCGTCTTGCGTGGGGTATTGCCCAGCGAGGCGGCCATGTCCACCGCGTCGTCGTAGTCCCCCACCTGGTCTACCAGGCCCATCTCCTTGGCCTTCGCGCCCGTAAAGACCTCTCCCGTGGCGTACTGCCGCGCCTGATCGGCAGTCATGCCGCGCCCGGCGGCGACGCGTTCGACGAACTGGACGTAGAGCTCGTCAACGATGGCCTGCAGGCGGGCCTCCTCGTCGGGCGTGGATGGCCTGTAGAACGCGCCCATGTCCTTGAGCGGGCTGCTTTTGTTGATGGACACGCCGACGCCGAGGCGCTCCATGAGCTGCACCAGGACAGGGCGCATGGAGATGACGCCGATGGAGCCGACGAGGGACCCCGGCAGGGCGACGATCTTGGAAGCCGCGCAGGCCGCCATGTAGCCGCCGGACGCGCCCATACCGCGGATGTAGGCGACCACGGGCTTCTTCTTGCGGAGGCGCATGACCTTAAAGTAGATGTCCTCGGAAGCTGCCGCGCCCCCGCCGGGGGAGTCAATGTCCAGGAGCACAGCGCCGATCCTGGGGCTGCGCTCTACCTGGTCGAGCAGGTAGAAGAGCGTGGAGGCGCGGACGCCTGCGCCGATCATGCCGTGCAACTCAACGACGCCGATGACTGGCCTAAGACGAGGTAAACGCATGGCTTCCCTCTCAGAAACCATCCCAGTTCCCTCCCCTGTCAAAGGGGAGGACTAAGAAATTGTCTCAAAACGCTGCTGCTTCGCACCTTGAAGGTCGTGACCAGAATAGCTTCGCGTTCTCAGCGGTACGCTTCACCCTCACCTTAATCCTCTCCCCTCAAGGGAGAGGAGATGGTCCCTTCCCCATCGCGTGGGAAGGGACTCCTGGGCTAGCTACTTACTCCCTTGCGCGCAGGTAGTAGGGCGGGTCCAGATCCTGCGGCACCTCGACCTCCACCACAGCGGGACGGTTGGCCTTCAGCGCCTGCCGGATGGCGTCCGGCGCGTCCTCCAGCCGTGGGGCCTTGATGCCCAGCGCGCCAAAGCTCTCGGCAAGCTTCGGGAAGTCCGGCGTCACCAGCTCCGTACCGACGACGCGCCCGCCGAAGCGCAGGTGCTGGTCGCGGTTGGATGCGCCGTACAGGTGGTTATTGAAAACGACGGCGACGGCGTTGATGCCGTATTGGACGGCGGTGGCAAGCTCGCCAATTGCGTACATGAAGCCGCCGTCGCCGCAGAGTGCGACGACCGCCTTGTCCGGGTTGCCCACCTTGACGCCAAGGGACGTGGGGAAGGCGTATCCCAGCGTGCCCATGTACGAGGACGTGATGAAGGTGCGCGGCTTGAGGGCGTCGTAGGCCAGGGCGGCCCAGGACCCCAGGTTGGTGATGCCGGCAACCACAAAGCCGTCTGCGGGAATGGCCTCGCGGATGTCCTGAAGCACCTTGACCTGGCGCGGGGCCTTGGCCTTCATGCGCTCCAGCGAGCTCTGCTTCGTCGCGGCAAGCTCCTTGGCGTCCCACTGGCACCGGATGGCGCGGATCCGCAGCGCGGCGATAAGCTGGCGCAGGCCGGCCCTGGCGTCGGCGACGACGCCCACGGCGGCGGGCGCGGTCTTGCCCATCTCGGTTGGGTCAATATTGAGGTTGATGAGCTTCTGCTGGGCGCGCGGTTGCGCTCCAGGCTCGGGGCGGTAGGTCCCCAGGCGGGAGCCGATGGCCAGCATGACATCGGCCTGGGGGATAACGTCGCCGCCGGGGCCCCAGCCGTAGGAGGACGTGCCCATTGCCAGCGGGTGCGTCTCGGGGATGGCCCCCTTGCCTTCCTGTGTTGTGACGATAGGGGCCTTGAGAAGCTCCGCCAGGGCGATAAGCTCCTCTGAAGCTCCGGACAGGACAACGCCGCCGCCTGCCCAGATGACAGGCCGCCTGGCGCCGGACAGGAGCTCGGCTGCGGCACGGATGCTGGAGGCGTCGGCCTCCGGGCGCGGGAACTCCTCGGGCTCGGCAAGGTCAATGTCTGTGCTTGTGCCCAGCACGTCGGGAGGTATCTCCAGCTCCACAGGCCGGGGCCTTCCGGTCTTGAGCTGGCGGATGGCCGCGTGGATGGCGTCGGGGATGTTTTCCGCCTTCAGGACCATGTCGTTCCACTTGACCACGGGCTTCATGAACTCAAGCTGGTCGCGGATCTCATGCAGCGCGCCGAAGTCCTTACCGATGGCCTGGCTGTCAATCTGGCCGGAGATCATGAGCACCTGGGAGGATGCAGCGAAGGCGGTGGACATGGCCGCGCCGGCGTTGTACGCGCCCGGGCCGGGGACGACCAGGGCGACGCCGACCTTGCCCGTGGAGCGGGCGTAGCCGTCAGCCATGTAGACGGTGGTCTGCTCGTGGCGGCAGGTGATGACGCGGATTTCGGGGGTGTCAAAGAAGGCGTCGTAGATGTGCATGATCTGGACGCCAGGGAGGCCGAAGACCACCTCCACGCCTTCTGCGCGCAGGGCCTTCACCACGGCGTGGCCGCCGGTCATCTTGGGCATAGGGATACCTCCAGCGTTGGACTGCGCCCATGATAGCAGGACGCCGTGTCGGTGTCATGGCGTGGGGGGCAGCGAGTCGCTGCAAGTAAGAGGCAAATCGTCCAGCGGAACGCGGCTTCGCTAAATCGCCAGCACTAGGGCCTACACCCCGGCGGGGACTTCGCCTAGCACACGGCGGACCGTCGCCGTGGATGCCGGTGCGGCGTCGCCTGCTGCAACCTGCAAGACAGCGCCCGGCGATGCAACAGCCGTGCGCACGATGCCCAGGCCAATGATCTCGCCTGACAACGGGTGCACCGCCACGGACGTGACAGCGCCAACGGGTTTGCCATCCTGTTCCAGCGCCGCGCCTTCCTTCACCTGCGCGTGGCCCAGGGCAAGGAGCACCGGGTAGCGCTGCACCTTCTGGTAGGTGTTCAGCCTCAGGACGACCTCCTGGCCGATGTAGCACCCCTTGGCGAAGTGGATGTACTCCTGCAGCGCCGCTTCCCACGGGTTCACGTCCTCGCTGATCTCCCAGCCGTGTCTCGGAATGCCAGCCTCGATGCGCAGGACGTTGAAGGTGTCCTCGCCCACAGGGACCGCGCCGGCCTCGGCCAGGGCCGTCCACAGGGCCTCGGCCTTCGCGGCAGGCGCAACAAGGTCGTAGCCGGGCGACCGCAGGGGGTCGGCGCGCAGGGCCATTGCTTCGACTCCGCCAATGGATAGGGGCGCGCTGCCGTACCGCTCCAGCCTGTGGAATGCCCCGCCTGCCAGCTTCAGAAGGATGGCCTCAGCCTCCGGGCCAAGGACGCCGATCATGGCGGTCGCTTCAGTCACGTCCTCCAGCGATGCCTCTTCCATGAATGTGTAGGCGTCAATCCACTCGGCGACCCTTTGTCTTGCGCCGGGACTGGTGAGCATGAGCAGGCCACCGCTCGTGACAAAGAGGTGCAGAACGTCAATGACGCGCCCTTTGTTGGTGGTGAGGAGCGTGCCGGCCCCGGTCCCTTCTGGCAGCACGTCCACCTTATAGCTGGAGAGGCGGTTCAGCAGGTCCAGGGCGTCTTTGCCCGACACGCGAAAACGCCCCATTGGCGAGCGGTCGAGGATGGCAGCGCTCTCGGTGACGGCGGCGTACTCGGCTTTTGGGTCGCCGAAGCTTGCTGCAACGTCCCAGCCGACAATCGAGGTGAAGCGCGCGCCAGAGCGGGCGTGCAGGTCATAGAGAGGCGTCTTTGCCATCGCGTGCCTCCATAAACAGAGGAGCCGCCCACCCTGTACAGGACTGAGCGGCTCACAAACAGGGCTGGGGATTGCCTAGACGGAGAAAGACGTGCCACAGCCGCACGTGGTCTTGGCGTTGGGGTTATGGAAAACGAACCCCTTGCCGTTGAGTCCGCCGGAGTAGTCCAGCGTCGTGCCTGCCAGGAAGACGTAGCTCTTCTTGTCAATCAGGATGGTAACGCCGTGCTGCTCGATGACCTTGTCCGTGGGGCGCGCTTCGGCATCCAGGCCGAGATCGTAGGTAAGGCCGGAGCAACCGCCGCCCTTGACGCCCACGCGCAGGCTGACGGCTTCGCCGTCCTTTTTGCCGGTGAAGTCCCGGACGTGCCTCGCGGCGTTTTCAGTGATGGTAATGGTTAGCGGGGTCATTGTTGTTGTCACGTGTCCCTCACTCTGGAGGTTTCTTGCATCCATTGCTATTGTAGTGGCAGAGGCCAGGGCAGTCAACGCGCCGTATTGACTCACAACAAATGTTACTGGAGGGGGTTAAACGTTGCTTCAGAAATCATGTTGCCGGAGGGAACATGAGGAGAACCGGCGTGAGCAAGTATGCAGAGGCGATACGGGGGAGGTACAGGAAGGCGGACCGGAAGGAGAAGGGGCGGATGCTGGCGGAGTTTGCGGAAGTCACGGGATACCACCGGAAGTCAGCGATACGGTTGATTGGGAAGCCCTAGGGATGGAGGATGCGAAGCTGTGGGTCGAAAAGGCTACACTCGACGACTTTTCGGGAGTGTTTCACAATGTGGAAGTGACGCGCGAACGTAGTGAGGACCCTACCATCATGTACTTCACGTGGTACATTCCGGGAACGGATCGCTTAGCTAAGGCGTCATGACGAAATAACTGGAACAGATGTGAGCCTTTGACGAGGGTTGATGGTGTAGTTCCATTCGCCATGGAACGAGTCGCGTGTGAGATAGACGTCGCTCAGTTGAACGTCTGAGACCTGTTGGTGGGTGGGA
>JACQUI010000233.1 GCA_016210395.1 Chloroflexota bacterium
CTACGTGCATGGCGCCAGAGCGTCGCTTTAGCATGCGGCTAGTATCGCACGCCGCCGGGGCGAAATCAAGCCATAGTCTTGGCTACATCCCCGTAGCTGCGTAGGTTCGAATGCCTCGGAAGTTCGGCCTAGGGGCGTCCCGCTGTACCGGGACGCCCCTACGGATGTCTGTCTGGCGCGGCTTTCGTCACATCCCTGAGGGTCTGCTGAGCTTCTGAGATGCGCTCTGGAACGCGTCCGCCCTGGGTCAGGAGATCACCACGGCCCCCTCAACGTGAATTGAGTGGCCCTTGAAACCATGTAAGGCGGCGAATGGGTGGTCATGATCAGGGGTTGAGCAGGGGGGCCACGTGCCCCGACGGAACCGGCGCCCCGCACAGTCATTCTGGAGCTTGTGAACCAATGACGGTGCCACGTGCGCCCGGAAGTGGGAGCCGTTTTGTCATTCTGAACGAGTTGGTCGGATGACGATTTCCTCCAGAAACGTTCCGCCTCGTGAAGAATCTCTCACCACCACTGCCTTCTAAGGGCCGCGGCAGCGGCCCGTCGCTGGCAAAGCCAAATCTTCATAGGCTCTCAGCATGACAGTGCGTCCGCCGCACCGCAAGACAGAGGCTTCCTTTGTCCACACCCGCTGAGTTAACCCGTATTCCTTCTGTCCAGCCCTTGCCGCCTTTGCGTACTGGCCAGCCTGTAACCACACCGGAGCCGCGCCCGCGCCCATCGTCCGTCCGCTTGCTCTGACCAATTATCGCGAAAAACCCTAGTTCTGGAGTTTCGTTACCGTTCTGTTACCGATGTTAGAGTTTCTGTTATCGAAGGGGGGTATGCTTGGCCACATAAGACCTGAGGCAAGGAGGGGATACAGAAAACAAGATAGGAAGAGGGCGTGGGCGGCAGTGGACTAGTAGCTGCCCAGACTACTACCAAGGAGGGTGGGCGCGGCGAAGGATCCCACAGGAGGGATCACGAAGAGGTTGAGGGGTGCAGGGCGTCGCGACGAAGTTTCAGCAACAGCACTGGATCAACCTAAATCGCATGTTCAAGGAGGACTCCACAATGGTCACTACCAGAAGGTCTTCTCTAGAAATTATGGCCGACATGCTCCGCGCCGGTGGCACGAAGACGGCAATGATGTACGGCGGGAACCTTAGCTACTCCCAAACGGTGAAGTACTTGAAGCATCTTGTTTCCAGCGGCCTTCTTGAGGCGGAAGCAACCGCCCGTGGGCGGAACCTCTTCCACCTGACGCCAAAAGGCCAGAAATTCTTGGAGATTGTTGAAGCCGTAGAGGAAATGACCGCGGACGCAGCGTAAGGCGGCGGGGGCTGGCGCAGGGGTACACAGCCGCCGGCCTGAGATGCTCAGGACCACAGCCTAGACGTTGCCGAGGCCGCAATGCCCAAGAGACTATGAGGGGGAAGGCCCACACGGACCACCCCCTCTTTTTCTTTGCCTAGCAGCCCGCGTCCCGCTGCTGCCGGGCGATTTTAGTACGTGAGGGCCCGCCGGAGTCCAACGGCAGCTCTGCGCGGAGCCGGAGTGGGTGTCCCTTGGAACATATCAGTGGCGGAGCGGGTGGGGAAAACGAGGTCTGATGTGGAACGTGGATGTGGGATGCGCCGGGCGGGGAAGGTCCAGCGCAAAGCGGGGCGCAGCGATAAAGAGACGTCACATGCGTACGGTCCCGGCGCGCTGCTCACCGGAATCGGGGTCTGAAAGGCAGGCTTGTACGGACTACCTGGTCAGCTCTGAGCCTCCAGCTCCTCTTCCCAGTCGCCGACAAACGTTTCCAGCGTCTCTATGAGCGCCAGTAACTTCTTCCCTTTTTCGGACGCTTCGTAGACCGTCTTGCCGTTCCCGTTTTCCGTTGCCTGCAGGAGACCACGGGCAAGAAGCAGTGCGAGGTACTTCTGGGTCTGGGCGTAGCTCAGCACCGCGCCGTACATCATTGCCGTCTTCGTGCCCCGGATTTTGAGTATGGACGCGATGACTTGCAGGCTGGAGCGCCGCCGTCCCACATCCAGGTCTTTTTCCGATTCAGAGATCATTGTTGCACCCCGATCGTTGACGAGTGTGGGACTCACGTTGCCACTTAGTCTAACGCCGTTTTGTTTGCCTACGTTACTTGTGTTACCGTTTGCTGGCATTTCATGCTCTCAGGGCAAGTGCTCACGCCACAGCGAACTGCTGTGGGCAGGATGCGCAGTAGTCGCGCGCATTACTCACCGCTCCATTACGCATATCCTGGACTGTATTGCTACGCGTTGACAGCGCATGTTGTCCAGATTCTTGGATAGGAGACCAGTTCTAGACGCTTGTAGGCGGGCTTCGCTACTGGGATTACGATGCTTCAGACAGGGCGCCTCCATCCTGATTGCGTAGGATAAGATGCAATCTCAACGGCTGCCTGCAGGTGAGGGGAACGTGCGGGCGATGGATTGGAGGGTGCAATCAGGGCTTTTGTGCTATAGTGGGACTGTTTTCAGGGACAAGAGGTGTGCTATGGCAGTAGACGTCAAACGCAGGCTGTTTACGGTAGACGAATACTACAAGATGGCGGAGGCAGGCATTCTTACCGAGGATGACCGTGTGGAGCTGATAGATGGAGAGATTGTAGAGATGCCTCCCATTGGCAGCCCCCACGGCGGAACTACCGGCTTCCTGCACGATTTCTTCTCAGACCGGCTTCGGGGGAGGGCCATCGCTTTCGCTCAGCACTCAGTCCGCTTGGGCGTCTACTCTGAGCCTCAGCCCGACATTGTGGTCGTCCGTGCAAGAGATGACTACTACCGGAGGAGCCATCCAACGCCGGCAGACGTGTACTTCCTTATCGAAGTATGCGACACCACCATCGCCTCCGACCGTCGGTTGAAGCTGCCCATGTACGCCAGGGCCGGCATCCCTGAGGTGTGGCTCGTAGACCTCAACGCCGGGCGCGTAGAGGTGTACACTGGGGCGTCGGAGCAGGGGTATGCAGACGTGCGCATCCTGGGCCGGGGTGGCACGCTATCGCCCACGGCGTTCCCGGATGTAGTGGTGGGCGTGGATGAGGTGTTGGGGTAGGCCAGTCGCGGCATTGTGTAGGGACGTCAGGATGACATCGGGACGCCCCTACGGGTTTCCGGTGGGTGGTTTGGGCAAATGCTTGGCCTCCTCCCGCAGGCGGTCCAGCATCTCCAGCTTGCGCTTGAAGCTCATGCGGGCGCGTTTCTTGCGCAATGCCTCTTTCTCACGAAAGGCCGATTCGGCGTAGGTTTTGGAGTCTGGCGGCAAGGGTTTTGACTTGGTCATCAAAGCGCTCCAACAGGGCATTGAGCTTGGTCAAGTCTGCATTTTCCAGGAGTTGCAAGATACGGAAATGGTCCTTGGCACGGAAGGCTTGCAAGGAGAGAAGTATCAGGTGCTCGCGGGAAGGGACCTTCACGCGCACATTGCCAATAGACGTCTTCTGCGCCGTTTCCAGGGTATCACGATAGAGGGGCTGGGTTGTAGTGGGAAACATCTGGACTGGGACGCCGCCGATAAGGTAGTGCATACC
>JACQUI010000211.1 GCA_016210395.1 Chloroflexota bacterium
CGACAATCGCCCCCCCGCAGGGCCTCGGCAGCGGGACCGTCGTTGGCGACACTGAATCGTTCGCGAACGGGAGATTCCTCTTGCAGCCGACCACCGAAAGACTCCCTTCTTGCGCTAGGCTATAATGGAAGAGACGTACCGGCATTGAGGCTGGCATAAGAGGACTGGTGATGTTTGACGTTCCGATCATCTATGCATTCACGGCGGGCATGGTTGCGACTGTGAACCCGTGCGGGTTTGTCATGCTGCCCGCGTACATTGCCTACCAGCTCGGCCTGGGCGACGAGGCCGTCCACCCGCTGCGGCGCGTCGCCAAGGGGCTGGCCATGGGCCTGGTCGCGACCCTTGGCTTCGTCGTCCTCTTTGGCGTCGTAGGCGCGGTGATCGCGGCGGGCGGACGGGTGCTGATCCGCGTGTTCCCCTACGCGGGGCTGGCAACGGGCATCGGGATGGTTGCCCTGGGCGCCTACCTGGTGCTCTCCGGCAAGCACCTGGGTCTGATGTTTGCCGGCCGCGTCCAGGGGCCGCAGGACATGCGGAGCGCCGGCCAGTTCTTTGCCTTTGGCATCGCCTACGCCATGGCCTCCCTGAGTTGCACGCTGCCCATCTTTCTCGTAGTCGTCGGCACGGCGCTGGCCGCGGGCGGCTTTGCCACGGGGTTCGTGCAGTTCATCAGCTATGCCCTGGGCATGGGCCTGGTGCTGGTGGCCGTGACGCTGGCGGTGGTGTTCTTCAAGACAGCGGTGAGCACGGGCGTGCGGGCCTTCATGCCCTATGTCGAGCGCATCGGCAACGTGGCGCTGGTGGGCGCAGGCGCCTACATGGTCTACTACTGGACCCTGGGCAAAGGCGGCGCGCTGCTGTTCTCGTAGGGGGTCTGCGACTACAGCCTGCGCGACGCAAGCCCATTGACGAAGCGATGCAGCACCCAGCGCATGAAGGTCCCGGGAGCCAGCCCTTCTTGCGCGGCAACACGCTTCAGGACCTCCAGGTCACGCCTGGAAAGGCGAAGGCTCACGTTCACCAGCTCTCGCTCAGGGACATCGGGGACCTCTTCCAGGCCCTCCAGGTCCGTGCTATCTACCTGGTCAAAGAACTGGGCCAGCTTCTCCAGGTCTTCGGTTTGCGGCGGATACCGTTGCATAGCTACTCCTCTTCGTACCTCTCCGCTCTCGCCTCGTCATGTCTCTTGCAGTCACGGGAAGCGCCACGCCCATGCCAACGTCCAGAAGAACCACATACAAGTAACGCCCCGCTCTACTGCGGCCGTACACGTAGTAGATGAATCTGGTCCCGCTCAGATCGCGGGCCCCTGAAGACCCTTCGTTCAGGATCATCGAACACCGCCTCCTCCACCTCTTCCCACGTGACCCCGTGCCTCTGGATATGGGAAACGCGGTCTGCTCGAACACGGGTCCCCTTGCACTGCGGTTGTAACACAATCGCTTACAAAGGCCACCATTCGTGTGCGCTACGCCCGCCATAGGGGCGACGCATGCCTCGCCCCTACGACGACCAGATTTCCACTCTTCCTTCAGGAGAGGGGTCAGGGGTGAGGTCTCCCCTACTCGCTCCTTGGCGCCTGGGGCGTCGCCGGCGACCCCACACACACCGTCTTGATGTTCACGAACTCCCGTATCCCGAACTGCGACAGCTCCCGCCCGTAGCCGCTGCGCTTCACACCCCCAAACGGCAGGCGCGGGTCCGACGCCACCATCCCGTTGATGAACACCGACCCCGACTGCACCTCCCGCGCCACCGCCTGCGCCCGCTTCAGGTCGGCCGTCCACACGCTGGCCCCCAGGCCAAACGCCGAGTCGTTCGCCAGGCGAATCGCCTCCGCCTCGTCCTTCGCCCGGACCACCGCGGCCACGGGCCCAAAGGTCTCCTCCCGGAACACCGCCATCGTCGGCGTCACGCCCAGCAGCACCGTCGGCTCGTAGAAGTACCCCTTGCGCTCCAACCGCCGCCCGCCTGTGGTCACCCGCGCCCCCTGGGCCACCGAGCGCTGCACCTGGTCCTCCAGCGCGTCCCGCAGGTCCGCCCTCGCCAGCGGCCCCACCTGCGTCTCCCGTTGCATCGGGTCGCCGGTGCGGAGCTGTGCCACCGCCCTGGTGAACTGCGCCTCGAAGGCGTCCGCCACGTTCTCCACCACAATGAACCGCTTGGCCGCGATGCAGCTCTGCCCCGTATTCTGGTTCCGCGCCCGCGCCCCCACCTGCGCCGCCGTCGCGATGTCCGCGTCCTCCAGCACGATGAACGGGTCCGCGCCGCCCAGTTCCAGCACCGTCTTCTTCAGGTTGCGGCCCGCCGCCTCAGCCACCTTCGATCCCGTCACGTCGCTGCCCGTCAGCGTCACCGCCGCCACACGCGGGTCGCCGATGACCGGCTCCACCGACGCGCCGGGCACGAGCAGCGTGCGGAACGCCCCCTTTGGCAGGCCCGCGGCGCTGAACACCTCCTCGATGGCCAGCGCGCAGCCCGACACGTTCGATGCGTGTTTCAGCAGGCAGGTGTTGCCCGCCATGAGCGCCGGAGCGGCGAAGCGGAACACCTGCCAAAAGGGAAAGTTCCACGGCATGATCGCCAGGATCACCCCCAGCGGGTCGAAGGCCACGTAGCTGAGCTGCGAGCTGGTGCGTACCCGCTTGTTGGCCAGGAACCGGCGCGCGTGCTCCGCGTAGAACTCGCAGTTCCAGGCGCACTTCTCGATCTCCGACTCAGACTCGGCGATGGGCTTGCCCATCTCCTGCGTCATCAGCGTGGCGAACCGTGTCTTGTGGCTCCTCAGGTACGTCGCCGCTTCCCTCATGCGCTGGCTGCGCTCCTTGAACGGCGACTTTCGCCACGACTCGAAGGCCCGCTGCGCCCCCGCCAGCGCCTCCTCCACCTGCGCCCCCGAGTGCTCCTGGTACGTCGCCATCACCTCTTCCGTCGCCGGGTTGATGGACTGCATCGCCATGGCCGTTCGCTCCTCGCTCATAGTCCCTTCCCCCCTTGCGGGGGAAGGCCAGGATGGGGGGTGTCTCAAAGGGTGTCTGCACAAACCCGCTC
>JACQUI010000212.1 GCA_016210395.1 Chloroflexota bacterium
CCCCCCCCCCACAGCAGCGCCTGCTAGTACCAGGCTGACACGCTACCCACAAAAAAACGGGACGCTGATGCGAGCGGAGGTAAACGACCACCTCGGTCTAGAATGACAGTGCGCCTCACCGACCTCTGTGATCGTATCGCACCGTTGGAACCGAGTATCGAGAGAACCTGCAAAAAAAACGTGCCTTGACACTGCTCTGACGCGCAAGTAGTATGAAGTACAGGCCGCGGTAGCTCAGTGGTAGAGCACGGCTCTGAAAAAGCCGGTGTCGTCAGTTCGACTCTGACCCGCGGCACCAGGAACGTCCAATCGCGGAAGTGGCTCAGTGGTAGAGCATCTCCTTGCCAAGGAGAGGGTCGCGGGTTCGAATCCCGTCTTCCGCTCCAGCAATCATGCCGTCGCCCCGATCCCTTCGGGACGACGGCTTTTCCTGTAACGGGCCTGTGCTAGTCCTTTCGGGGGCGCTATGGGCACTCTTCTGGTAACCTCGCTCCACGAGGGCGACGGCAAAACGGCGTTCTGCGCCGGCCTGGCCGTGCTCCTGCGGCAGCGCGGGCGCGCGCCTGGGCTGTTCAAGCTGTTTCCCACGGCTGGCCAGGCTGACGATCCGGACGCGAGGTTCTACCGGCAGTTTACCGGCGTAACGGCTCCGGACTTGCCGTTGCCGGCAGAAGCGATGGGGGAAGGGCTGTCTGCTCAGGCCAAGGCGCGCCTGACCGAAGCGGTCCAACAGTTGTCCGTCCGGATGTCTCCCATCATCCTGGAAGGGCCGTCCCTGAGCGCGGGCCCGGGCGGCTTGGCTGCCGGGGTACGGGCGCTGGCTGAGGCCCTAGACGCCAGGGTGGCGCTGGTTGTACAGCCTGCTCCGTCGCTCACGGCAGCCCGTGTGGAGGAGGCGGCACGGAGCCTTGGAACGCGGCTGGCGGGCGTCGTCATCAATGGCGTGCGGCGGTACCAGAGCCACTCTGTAGACGTTGGCCTGGCGGGCCCGCTGCACGCGGCGGAGATCCCGGTGCTCGCCTGCATCCCCGAGGACCGCCGGCTTGTGGCGGTGACGGTGGGCGAGATCGCGGGCGCGTTGCAAGGGGAGTTCGTTCTGCTGGAAGAGAAGCAGGAGCAGCTTGTTGACCACCTGATGATCGGCGGCAACGTGTTGGACTGGGGCGTCCACTACTTCAGCCAAGAAGAGTCCAAGGCCGTCATCGTTCGCGGCGACCGCCCCGACATCCAGATGGCGGCGCTGCACACGCCAACGCGGTGTCTGGTGCTGACGGGGGGCCACGGGCCGCTTCAGTACGTCCGCTACGAAGCCCAGGAAGAAGGCGTGCCTCTGGTCCTGGTGCGGCCGAATACGCTGGAAACCGCCAGGGCCGCAGAGGCGCTCTTTACCACCTCTACCATCCACCACCCCGAAAAGGCAGAGCGTTACGCCCAGTTGCTTGCCGAGCGCATGGACGCGGCGAGACTGGTGGAGTTGGCGGGAGCGTAGGCCCTCGCTCAGGCGGGGCGCTGGCGAAGCGCGCGTGCCGTGGCGCGAACGGCCGCAATCAGGAGGGGGACGGTGGCGGGCCAGAAGTAGGGCCCGTAGGGGAGCGCAAACGTAAGCCCGCTGAGGACCAGCACCGCTACGGCAAACCAGACCAGTGCGAGCCCTGCCCACCGATGTCGTCGCGCCGCCAACGCGTGCCCAACCCATCCCATGCTCAGGACACCCAGAGGGGCAGCAACCCATGGAATGGCCCACCAACCCATGATGTCCAGCAACGTTGCGTCGGGAGAACCTCCGGGCCAGTGTTTGACGGGCAGCATGAGCCACCCGACGACGGCGGCGGCGAGGATGTAGGAAGAGATCACAAGAGCGTTCATGCCGGGCGCCGCCGGACGACGCGCACGGTGGCGCGCACCGCTGCGATGAGGAGCGGGACGGTGGCTGGCCAGAAGTAGGGGCCCCACAAAAACGTGAACCCGCTGAGGGCCAAGAGCACCACGGCAAGCCAAACGAGGGTTAGGCCTCCCAGCCGATGACGTCTCACTGCCAACGCGCGCCCAGCCCATCCCACGCTCAAGACAACTAGAGGGGCAGCGAGAGCCGGAAGCACCCACCATCCGGCGCCGATGTAGCCTCTGTCGGTGATAGTAGCGGGCAAATGGGCCACGGGCAGCAACATCCACACCGCGGCGGCGATGGCCAGGATATAGGAAGAGATGACGAGGGCCACGCACTCACCCCCACGTGATTCCCACGACCTCTGGGTCAAGGATCTGAAGCCGTCGGCCCCTGTTTGTGCTATCCCCAGGGGTCGTTGCTTGTCCATGCCCATGTAGAGTGGTGCAATCCCGTACACCAATCGCCATACGTCCAGGACTCGGACGATCCGTTTCCATCATACCAACCATAGCTTCTCACGCGCATCTGTGTGACGTTGTTGATGCCGCACCAAATCCAACTCCACCCTCTGCCCCCACATCTCCGAGGCAGTGTTTTGGCAACTCCATGTGGCATTACACATTGTCTCTGAGTCGGTGTATGCTACGTTGCACCAGTCCGTGTCCCAGAAGAAGTCGTCCGTGTCATGCCCTTTGGCCCCAGCCCATCCGTGACAGGTTGGCTCGTCCTCCCACCAGGCCCCGGACCCGTTGTAGTAGAACCTGCTGTGCCCTTCTAGCTTGGCAAGATCAACCATCGGAGCGTCCTGAATGGTCCTGGAATTGTGCACGTACTTGAAGCTTCCTGGACCTGAGGGCGATACGTTGCCCCGTTCCTTGGTGCAGCCCAGTGTTCCCAGCGGCTTGGGATATGGCGACATCAGCCCCGCTGGTTTGAAGGATGGAGGAGGATTCGTCTTGGGGGCGGAGTGCCTCTTGCCTCCTGAATGCTCACGATTTGCACCGGACCAAACACGATCCGGCAGTCGTCCCCAACCACGTCGAACTCTATCTTCTTCGCCATGCCCTTCGGCGGTGAAAGGCGCGTGTGCACCACCCTGTCCGAACACGAAGTCCCTGAGCTTTCTGCGACGTCGGGCAGGTCAGGGGGTAACTTCCCTGGAGTCGGCCTCTCATCGCTTATCGCGTTCGTCCACGATCCTGCCACAGTCCCGGCGCCAAATACCAGGAGAGAAAGTAATAGCACCACCATGAAGACCAGTCGTGCTGCCATGGGTTGCCTCCAGTCCGGTCTTATGTATTGGATCTATGTGGCCTATGCCCTGTAGTTCACCTTGTCACCCCCTACTTAGGCAACACAGACAATATCTCCAGGCGCAAGCTCTGCGGCGATTGCTAATGCATGCACATCAATGGAAGTCAGTTCAACGTCTTTTGCGTTTACGCAATCCTCCACGCGTAGTAGAATATCGCAGCAATAAACAGAGGAACTGTTAGTCATCTCACCCCCCTTCCCCCTTCAGGGGGAAGGCGAGGATAGGGTCCTCTGTTTGGAAAAGGAAGATTCCTATGCGCATCGGCGTGGAACTGGCGGTCAAGTCCACGGTCAACGAGTTGGCGGAGCAACTCAAGCTCTACGACTCCTACGGCTTCGACAGGGTGTGGGTCCCGGATAGCAATATCTCTCTGTGGGAGATGTGGTCGGTGGCAACGCTGGCCGCCGCCTGCACCAAACGGGTGCGCATCGGCATCGGCGTTTCCTCTCCATACCAGCGCAGCCCCGCTGTGATCGCGCAGGCAGCCGCCACTCTCGACCAGCTTTCCGGCGGGCGCATTGACCTGACCGTCGGGCGCGGCAGCCGCGAGTTCCTGAAGAGCATCGGCGCGGACGGCGACGACGCAGGCGTCGAAGAAGCCATCGCTATTCTCCGCCGCTTGCTGAAAGGGGAGAAGGTGAGCGCAAAGGGGACCGTCTTCAAGTTCGACGATGTCTCGCTTCGGGCCACTTCGGTCCAGGAGCGCATGCCCATCTATCTTGCGGCCATGAGCGACCGCTGGCTGGAGACGGCGTCCAAGTGCGCCGATGGCGCGCACGTCTACACCAGCAACGCGAACCTGCTGACCAGGGTGAAGAAGTGGGCGGCTTCTTCGGGCAAGGCGGACTTCGCCATCGTGACCACAGTGGGGTATGTGGAGCCGGAAGACGTGCGCGTCTGGTGGGTGACGAACTTCGGCAAGAACTACAACCTCCAGCAGCTCTGCGGCCGCGAGGTGGGCAAGGCCGGCTACGAGGAGCTGGCGGAGGAGCTGGTGTTCACCGACCGCTTCAGCCTCCTCAACCACGTGGACCGCCTGGAGCGCCTTGGCGTGGACGAGCTGATGATTGCCTACCGCCGGCCGGAAGACCTGCCCGTCATTGCGGAGATGGTGCGGTCAATCTGAGCGATGCCGTTCGTGGTGAGCTTGTCGAACCACGAACGCGTCTGACCACAGAAGGCGAGAGAGGTTTCGTCTTCCCACTGCCTTCCCATAGCGGGTTGTTGGTACAGCCGCCCCTCATGTAAGCAGTGTCTTGCAGAGAGGGGCGGCTTCCTGTTTGGAAAGCATGTTGGCCTTTGCGGGGGTCTGGTATACTACGTCCGTTCACCATGAAGCTGCGGCCAGGAAGTGTCACGAGAGGGAGGATACCATGGCAAACTCAAGCTGGGGCGACGTGTACAAAGAGCTGGGGGCCAGGCCGGTCATCAATGCCATTGGGAGCGTGACCATGCTGGGAGGCTCCACGCCGGTCCCAGAGGTGAAGGAGGCCATGCAGCGGGCGGAGAGCGCCTACATCCCACTCATGGAGCTTGAAGAGCGGGCGGGAGAGGCCATTGCCCGGATGATGAACGTGCCTGCTGCCTACATCACCTCGGGCGCAGGCTCCGCTTTGACCCTGGCGACTGCGGCGTTCATGGCGGGGGACGACGACCGCAAGATTCAGCAGCTCCCCGATACCACTGGCATGAAAAACGAAATCCTCATCCAGAAGCGGCAGCGCTACTGGTATGACCGGTGTTTGGAGTTGGCCGGGGCGCGGCTCGTGGAGTTCGGGACCGCAGAGCGCACCACGCGAAACGACCTGGAGCGGGCCATCGGCCCCGAGACTGCCGCCGTCCACTACTATGCCGTAGAGCAATCGCCCGACCCCAGCGCGCTTTCGCTGCAGGAGACCATCGAGGTCGCCCACGCGCGCGGCGTGCCGGTCATGGTGGACTCTGCGGGCCAGATCTACCCGCTGGACATCTTTGGCAAGTATGTGCGCATGGGCGCGGACTTCCAGTGCATCGCGGCCAAGTATCTTGGCGCTCCCCAGTCCACGGGCCTTGCCCTGGGCACGCGGGACGCCATTCGCAAGCTGGGTCTCCAGAGCTTTGTAAGCTATGAAGGCCGACGCATCCGTGGAGTTGGACGGCCCCAGAAGGTGGACCGGCAAGAGATGGTTGGCGCTGTGGCCGCAGTGAAGCGGTGGGTGACCATGGACCACGAGGAACGCCTGGCGAAGGCGGAGCGGCAGAGCAGGGCTGTCATGGCGCCGCTCCGGGGCATTCGCGGCGTGAAGACCCAGTTGATAGACAATATCATAGGCCACCAGCCCTACGGGGTGAAGGTGGAGTTCGACGCAAAGGCATGTGGCTTCACCGGGCAGCAGGTGGTTGACCGGCTGAAAGCAGGCGACCCACCGATTTGGACCCGCGTGCGTGAGGGGGAGGACTTCATCCTCATTCATGTCTTCGGCCTGTACGAGGGCGAGGACAGGATCGTGGGAGAGCGCATCGCCGCCCTCTTCCGTGGCTAGGGTCTCTGTATTCTGTTGGGCCCGCCCAAACGAGCAACGGTTTTGTCGCTGGTTATGAAAATAGACCTCTCCATTTGCCGCTGCGTCGCTGTACCGTCGCGGAGAGGGCCACAGAGGTAAGATATCCAGCGGAATCCGTCTGATGCTGGCTTCGCATACCCTTGCCCCCAAGGCGTCATTGCTGTAGTATTTGCATTTGCTGACTTCTTCACGGAGGGCGGGTGAGATTGAATGCTCTAGGTACTCACATCATCCTGGAATTGAGGGAGTGCAACTCCCAGCTCCTGAATGATTACGCGTTTGTCCGTTCGACCCTCATTGACGCCGCCAATTCCGTTGGCGCCACCATCATCGGCGAATCCTTCCACCGCTTTCACCCTATTGGCGTGACAGGCATTGTGGCGATAGCCGAGTCGCACCTCAGTATTCACACTTGGCCGGAGTATGGCTATGCTGCTGTGGACATCTTCACGTGCAGCACGGCCTCGCCTAGGGAAGCCGCCAACCTCCTCATCCGCCGCTTTCAGAGCAAGGACCCTCAGATTCTGGAATTGGAGCGCGGCAAGATTTCCGAGCTCGCAGTCGCCGGCAGGTAGCGCAGCATGAACCAGCCTCCTACCCGTTGGTATTACGAGCATATTACCCCCAGCCTCAAGCTGCTCTCCGAGCTCACCAAGATCCTCTACGTGGGCGATACAAAGTACCAACACGTGGAGGTCCTTGAGACCGTGCCCTTTGGCCGGCAGCTTGTGCTGGACGGACGTACCCAGTCCTCAGAGGCAGACGAGTTCGTCTACCACGAATCGCTGGTGCAGCCGGGCCTGGTGGCTCTGGAGGACCCGCGCACCGTGTTCATCGCCGGCGGCGGCGAGGGCGCGACGCTGCGAGAAGTGCTGTCCCACACGAGCGTCCAGCAGGTCACCATGGTTGATCTGGACGGCGAAGTCGTTGACGTCTGCAAGCGGTTCCTCCCCAGGCATCATCAGGGGGCCTTTGATGACCCGCGCCTGAGGCTGTACCACGAGGACGCAGGCAAGTACCTGGAGACGCACCCCGAGCGGTACGACTTCATCATCATTGACATCCCTGACCCCCTGGAAGCGGGACCGGCGTACCTGCTGTATACGGACGAGTTCTACAGCCTGGTGCGCCGCCGCCTGAACCCGGGCGGGCTGGTGGTGGTGCAGACCGGCCCGTGCGGCCCTATGTACTACCAGGACGTGTGCACGCCTGTCCATCACACCATGAGCTCCGTGTTCCCGAACGTCGCGCCGTACAACGCCCACGTGCCGTGCTTTGGGCTGCTGTGGAGCTTCATCCTTGCGGGGGACAGCTACGACCCGTTCCGTCTTTCGCCGGCGGAGATAGACGCCAGGCTGTCGGCGCGCTGCCTCCGCGACCTGCGCTTCTACGACGGCGTTGCCCACCAGGGGCTGTTTAGCGTTCCCAAGTACATGCGCCACGGTATGGCCCGGGAGCGCCGCATCATCACCAAGGACAGCCCCGTTTTTGCGCCGTAGGTCAGCGGCAGGACGCTCCGGACACTGAACAGGACAGCAAGAGAGCCAGGCAACCGCCTGGCTCTCTTGCTGTCCTGTTTTCCCAACCGCGCCTGCTGGCTACGTCAGCCCCTTCTTGTTCAGCAGGACCAGGTGCTCCAGGGCCAGGACGTAGCCGTGCCAGCCCAGGCCGGAGATGATGCCCCTGGCCGCTTCCGCCGTCACCGACTTGCGCCGGAACTCCTCGCGCGCGTGGATATTGGACAGGTGCACCTCCACAATGGGCGTCTGGAGGTCTGTCAGGGCGTCGCGCAGGGCGATGCTGTAGTGGGTGAAGGCCCCTGGGTTGATGACGATGCCTTCGGCTGCCGGCCCGCGCTGCTGCAGGTAGTCAATGAGCGCGCCCTCGTGGTTCGACTGAAAGAACGCTACTTCCACCCCCCATTCCGCAGCCCGCCCCTGGATGCGGTCCTGTATTTGGGCAAGCGTCAGCGTGCCGTACTGGGTTGGATCGCGGCGGCCAAGGGCGTTGAGATTGGGGCCATTGACGATGAGATATGCCATGCGTGCTCTCCGAGCGGAAGTCTGGCTTGCAGGTACGTTATGGCATTATACGTTTCTTCCGTGCGCAATGTACCAACGCTAGGGTCCGGCTAGCCGGAACAGTGCATGCGCCGGCCCTCTTGACCTTCCAGCTACTGGAAGGTCTATCGTAAGGAAACGAAGCGAGGAGGGCTAGGTGAACATTGGAGAGGTTGCAGAACTCACCGGCGTGCCTGCCAGGACCATACGGTACTACGAAGCAGAGGGGCTGCTTCCGGCGCCGCATCGCGGGGAGAACGGCTACCGTAGCTATGGGGCCGGGGATGCCGAGCGGCTGCTGTTTGTGAAGAAGGCGCGGTTGCTGGGCCTTTCGCTCAGGGAGATCAAGGGCATCCTCCTGCTGCACGACCAGCAGCGCCCAACGTGTGTCCATGTACGCTCCCTGCTCGACGCAAAGCTGGCTGAGGTGGACTCAGCAATAGCACAGCTCCAGAGCTTCAAGCGAGAGCTTGAGGCATTACGAGGGTCGGCCGGCGCTGTGGAAGACTGCCGGCCGGTGGGTGGACGCATCTGTGGCATCATCGAGCAAACTCTGCTTCCTGAAATCGCCGCTTCCCGGCGGCAGACTATCATTTCCAGGGGTTGATGCGGTGAGGCAAAGAGCATCGAGAAAGGAGGAGGTCATGACTGCGGCGAAGAAACGCAAGTTCCCATGTCCGCTGTGCGCAGGGTAGAGTGACAGCCCTACCATCTCCCCTCCCCAGCAACGGGGGAGGGGAGATGTCGCCCGTTCGGCACGTTCAGGGCCGAGAGGGCAGACCGGAAGCGGCACATCAATAAGGCTAGAGCAAGGGATTCCAGGAGGAAACGTGAACAGCGTGAGCAAGACGTATGACCTTATTATCATAGGCGGCGGCGCGGCAGCCTTCGCCGCTGCAACCAAAGCAGCCGACCTAGGCCGAAGCGCCCTGATGATCAACAGCGGCCTGCCTATCGGAGGTACGTGTGTCAACGTGGGGTGCATGCCGAGCAAGCATCTGCTGGCAGTGGGAGACGAGCTGTACTACCCGCAACACCCGCGCCTTACGGCGGTGCAGAACGGCCGGAGGCCGGCCTTTGATTTCCAGCAGGCAATGCAGGGCAAAAACGCAATGGTGGCCGCCGCGCGAGAAAGCAACTACGAGCGTGTGCTGCGAAGCCTGGAGGGCGTGAGCCTTGTGGAAGGCAAAGCCCTGTTTGTCAGCCCCCGCCAGGTGGAGGCCAACGGCCAGGTGTATGAGGGGGAGAGGGTCATAGTTGCCACTGGGTCGTCAACCCGCCGGTTGCCCATTCCCGGGCTGGACAAGGTGCGGTGGCTCAACAACGTCTCGGCCCTGGACCTGACCCGGCTTCCCGCATCGCTGGTGGTCATCGGCGCGGGGCCCCTTGGCCTGGAGTTTGCCCAGATGTTTTCCCATTTTGGCGCGGACGTGACGGTCCTGGAGGCTATGGAGCAAGTCCTTCCGCGTGAGGAGCCGGAGGTTGCCCAGGAGCTGCAACGCTCCCTGGAAGCGGAAGGCATTGCGTTCCATCTGGGGGTCCGAGTGCAAGGGGTCTCAGAACGTAATGGCAGAAAGGTCGTCACCTTCAGCGACGGCGACCACACCCACGAGGTCCAGGGAGAGGAGCTGCTTCTGGCTGCGGGTGTCCAGGCCAACACCTCCGGCCTGGAGCTGGACAAGGCGGGCGTGAAGCTGGACGCGCGAGGCTTTATCCAGGTGGACCAGTACTACCAGACCTCGGCTCCAGAGGTTTTTGCTGCGGGGGACTGCATAGGGAGAATGGCGCTGGAGACTGTTGCGGCAAAAGAGGGGGCCCTGGCAGCGGAGAACGCCCTGACCGTGCCGGTGCGCTCCATCAACTATGACCACGTACCGAGGGCGGTGTTTACCAACCCCCAGGTGGCCTCCGTAGGGCTGACGGAAGAAGAGGAGATGCGCCGGTACAACACCTGCTCCTGCCGCACGGTGTATATGGACGCGGTCCCAAAGGCCCTGGCCATCAATGAGGACCGCGGCGTCTTCAAGATGGTCATTCACCCCCGAAGCTCAAAGGTGCTGGGAGTGCATATTGTTGCGCCCCATGCCGCCGACCTGATCCACGAGGCTGCCCTGGCGGTGAAGTTCGGCCTCACCGTGGACGACATCATAGATACCGTGCACGTGTTCCCGACGCTGAGCGAAGGCATCAAGCGCGTAAGCCAGGCGTTCACCCGGGACGTGTCTTTGATGAGTTGCTGCGTGGAATAGGGAGTTTCCAATGCTCATAGCTCTTGGCGCTGTTGTGTGCTGTCTCCTCGTGCCGGCCGTTCTGGGCATCGCCGCAATGGTCGGGCTGCGCAAGCCCCGCCAAACGCCGAAAGGCGGAGAGGAGGCAGTCACGAACAGCGCGCCTCCATTGCGTATGTTGCCTGTCAGCCAAGGTGCGGCTGTCCCTCTGAAGAATCGCCAGGACTCCGGGAGCATCCAATAACCTGATGTGGGTGGCCCGGCTGGGTGGACATGTCCAGTACACAGGAGCGTTACGGTGGGACAGAAACTGCAACAAGGCGACCGTTTTCCCTCCATGACCCTCAAATTGCTGGGGGGAGGGGCAATCAAGCTGCCCGAGGAGGTGCCCGCCCGTTACCTGACGCTGCTCTTCTATCGCGGGCACTGGTGACCCTATTGCATGCGGCAGTTGGCCGCGTATGAGCGAGAGAAGGCCAAGCTGGAGAGCATGGGCTGCACAGTCCTGATCGCCAGCGTGGACACCGAGGAGCAGGCAAGGAAGGTTGTTGCTTCCCAGGGTCTGACCTACGCCGTGGCCTACGGGTGCACCAAAGAAGACGCCGATGCTATCGGCGCGTGGTGGGGGCAGCACCCGCCGGACGGCGAGCACATGCAGCCCGCTGAGTTCCTCTTGGGCAGAGGAGGGATCGTGCTGGGCGCGATGTACGCGTCCGGCCCGGTAGGACGCATGGCGGTGGATGAGGTGGTCCATTTCATCGAGGGCCGGGAACGAAGCCGCCTCCGGCAGGAGCAGCAGCAGCGGGCGCCTCAGCCGTGAGGCTGCCAGGGGGAAGAGATGACGCTCAAGACGACAGCAACACTCACTTGTCCCAAGTGCGGGCAGGCCCAGCGCGCGGAGATGCCAACTGACGCCTGCCAGTTCTTCTACGAGTGCGTCCACTGCCACGTGGTGCTGCGGCCCAAGCAGGGCGATTGCTGCGTCTTCTGCTCCTACGCGGATGTCCGTTGCCCGCCGAAACAGGGCGAGAAGTCATAGCCGCACGACTCACTAACAGATGTCGCTGCTGCGAGACGGCAAGCCTGAAGCAGAAGTAGGCCAAGGAGGGAAGCTCCCTCTGGCCTACTTCTGCTTATCCTGGGACGAAATTACCTCTTCTCCAGACTCCCCTGTCCCCAGTCCACGTAGGCCGTTCCGCCCACGTGGGACAACTGCACCTCCTGGCGGTAGACGCCGCCTTTGAGCGAGCGTTCAGCGGTGTGCACCTCAGTTTCCCACGCGACCTCTGCAGGGGCTGGGCCGCGGTCCAGCGCCTCCAGGATCGGGCGGCCATCCAGGGGGATACCAGGATTCAGACCAAGGAGATGCAGGATCGTCGGCGTGAGGTCTATGTTGCCGGTGGGCACGTTGCTGACCGCGCCATTCTTGAAGCGCGGCCCCCGGGCGATGAGGATGTTGTGCATCTCGTGCTTGCTCATTGAGCCGTGTTGCCC
>JACQUI010000236.1 GCA_016210395.1 Chloroflexota bacterium
ACCCCCAGCAGCCCCCGGCGAGGGCTGGCCGCCCTCTGCACGCCAGCAAGGGGTTTTGAGATAGCCGCTAATACCACCTACCAAGATGGTACTGCAAATCGCTCCTTGACAAAACCCAAGGTAAGCTATAAAGGTAGAATTGCAGCAATGGCATTCGTGTTCGAGGCTGATGGCATGACAAGACCGGCACTGCGAGAACTGAGTCTCACTGACGCTGACCTGAACTTCATCGTCGCCGAGGCCGCCCCCGGCGCGGGCAGCCCCGAGGACCTCAAGCGCCTGGTGCAGGAAGACGAGACCTTTCGCCGCGCCCTGGTGGGCGACGACAGGGTCTTCCAACGGGTGACCAGCGACGACGAGATCTTCGTAAAGATATCGCCCCTGCTCTACTTCGAGGTGCTGCTGCGCAAGGCGCTCAGGGAGATGGAGGTCGCCACCCATACGATCGAACGCACGGGCCGCCAGAACATCCCGGTCTTCGACACGCGGGACGTCGTGGAACTGCTGTCCAACCCGGACCTCTTGCTGTACCTGGCGCACATGCTCGCTTCCTTCACCCGGGTCCACAGCTATACCACCTCTGTCCGCGTGCGGCGAGGCATCCGCCGCCGCGTTCACTACAACGACATGGATGTGGACAGCCTGCTGCGCCTGAGCGCCACGGTGGACGAGGAGCACCGCTTTGCCTTCTACAAGCGCATCGCAGACGTCTGCCTGTTCATCTCCGGCGTCTTCCCAGACTACACCCACTTCGACTACCGCTACCCCGGTTCCGGCCAGGTGCGACCGCTGACCACCGGCCGCCTGCGCCGGAGCCTGGAAGACTACGAAAGCGATGGCCGCCGGTTCTATGGACTGGCGCAACAGCATCCAACGGCCCAGCTTCTCTCCCTGGAAGAGGTCTTCGGCTTGCTGCGGGAGCGCTTCACGTCCGCCCGCAAACCGCTGGCGTTCATAGCAGCCCACTACCTGCACTCCCAGAAGCAACGGCTGTTCGGCGCGCAGGCATCGTGAGCGCGGGCAGACGCCAGCCGGAAAGCCTGACCCTGCCTACCCTCTCGCTCTCTCCCTCATGCGGACGTGCATCCATGTATAATGGTGGGCACGTTCGTCTGGGAGACGGTACCGCTGCATGGGTAAGATCGTGGGCGTCGGCGGGGGCCACATGGATGCCCTGGAGACGCTGGCCATTGATAAGAGCATCGTGGAGCTGACGGGTAAGGACAACCCCAGCGCCATTCTCTTGCCGACCGCCACCTATGACAGCCCCGAGCGGTGGGAGGTTTTCAACCGCGTTTACCGCGACCGCCTGGGCTGCCGCACCGAAGTCTTGTACCTGCTCCAGCGGGAGCCCAGCGAGGCGGAGCTCCGCGAGCGCATCCTGTCCAAAGACATCATCTACGTCAGCGGCGGCAACACGCTGAAGATGATGAACCGCTGGCGCAAGCTGGGCGTGGACAACGTGCTGCGGGAGGCCTACGAGAAAGGCGTCCTGCTGGCGGGCCAGAGCGCGGGCATGATCTGCTGGTTCTCCTACGGCCACAGCGACTCCCTCTCCTACTACCATGCCGAGGACTGGAAGTACATACGCGTGAAGGGCATGGGGCTGATAGACGCCATCGGCTGCCCCCACTACGACGGCGGGACCAACGGCGTGCGCCGCGCCGACGACTACCACGCCATGATGCTGAAGCATCTGGAGCCTGGCATCGGTGTGGACAACCACTGTGCGGTGCAGCTTGTAGATGGGACGTACCGGGTGGTCACGGCGCGGCCCGGCGCTGGGGCGTATGGCGTGCAGAGGCAGGGCAAGACGGTCGTTGTCGAAAGGCTGGAGCAGCGGAAGGACTTCGCCCCTGCCGGCGGACTGTTCGTCCGGCGCTAGTCCAACAAGGAGCTCGACTTGGCCCTGGAACATTCTATGACCGCGCCTGTACAGGAGCGGTCAACCTCTGGAGCAAAGGCCGGCCGGTACCGGTACGTCATCGCCGGGCTGACCATGCTGTACCACTTCACCTTCGGCCTGAGCATCTTCGTCGTTGCGCCCCTGACGCCGCTCATCATGGAGGACTATGGCATCAACCGGTCTACGGCCAGCCTGCTCATTGGCCTGGTGCTGCTGTTGCAAGCGGCCATCGCCATCCCCGGCGGGATGCTGGGCAGCAAGCTTCCGCTGAAGTGGGTCATCGCCGCCGGCTGGCTGACGGTATCGGTCACCATCTTCAGCTTCGCAGCCCCTAACTTCGCGGCGCTTCTGGCGCTGCGCATCGTGTACGGCATCGCTTCATCGCTGGTATTTCCCAACGTGGGGCCGCTGGTGATGCAGTGGTTCCCGGTGCGGCAGATCCCGCTGGTGAACGCCCTGAACTCGGCGCTGATCAGCCTGGGGATGGCAACGTCCACCTTTGCAGCGGGGCCGCTGGCAGAGGCCATAGGCTGGAGGGCAACGCTGAGCCTCTTTGGAGTGACAACCCTTGCCGGAGCGGGGGCATGGATGGTCCTGGGCAGGACGCGGACCCCGGACGCAGAGACGGGCCAGGCGGGGCGCGCCCCGCAGGCGAAGGGAGGCTCATTCACCGCAAGCCTCGGTCTGCTGAAGTCGAAGCCGGTGCTGCTGATGGCAACCGGCAACGCGGCGGCGTTCGCCCAGTACGGGGCGCTGACCTCCTGGCTGCCGACGTACTATCACGAGGAGTTCGGGATGTCGGTGAGCAAGGCCGCTGCGATGATGGGCATCCTGCCCCTCGTCGGCGTGGCGTCGTTGTTGAGCGCCGGCGTGCTCTCCACAAGGGTCAGGCAGCGGCGTCCATTCCTTCTCGTATCTGGAGTCTTGTCAGGCTTCGCCGGCTTTGGCGCGGTGATCCTGGGGAACTCTGCCCTGGCGCTGCCTGTCCTGGTGCTGGTAGGCTTCAGCGGGTGGTTCTACCAGCCCATCCTGTTCGCCATGCCTATGGAGCTGCCCGGGGTGACCTCCAAGAACGTCTCGGTGATCTTCGGCCTGTTCATGCTCGTCGGCGGGATCGTGGGCTTCCTTTCGCCCTTGCTGGTGGGGGCGTCGGCGGACTTCACCGGGTCCTACCTGTGGGGTTTCGGGGCGCTGGCCATCATCTCCTGGGGACTTGCCCTTGCGGCGTGGAAGTTGCCGGAAACGGGGCGGTGATTGATTGGACATCTCCCCCCGCCCCTCTCCCCTTGGGAGAGGGGCGGGTCTCGCTGAGCCATCTCTTCCCTATGTCAAGCCGTCGCCGTCCCCCGCTGCCCCAGCGCGTAGGCAATCTTCTCCCGGGGCGAGAGGCTGGAGAGGTCCGGGGCCGAGCGCACCGGCGAGCCGCCGGGGATGCGCGGCGCAGGCTGCTGCGCCTGACCCTGGCTGCGGATGCGCTCCACCACCTGCCGCGCCTTGGCAAGAGATGCGTCCAGATCCTCTATGGAAGCGCCGGCCACCAGGTCGGGCGGGACCTCCGGCGCAGCGGCCAGCAGGGCTTCTCGATACCTGGCTGCCGCAGCGGCGATGTCTGCCCGTAACCCGGCGAGCTCCGCGTCCCGCTGGGCCAGGACGATGCGCAGAACAGCCAGCTCGCCAGCGTCCGCCAGCGGCATCGCGCCGGAAGCCTCGCCGGGCGCAGGCGACCCTGCGACCCCGCTGTCATGAGCCTCGTCACCATTGTTGACCTTGTTGACTTCCTCAGTGGGTGTCGCCCCACTCTCTTCCATGACCGCCTGCTCTTCCATGTTCGCCTCCTTGCATCGGTGCTTCCAATTCACCACGTGAGCGTCTGCATGGGCAAGAAGCGCGTGTCACCCGCGTGGGTTGAACGGGCCGTGTGTGCTACTATGTGCAAGGCTTCAAAGCAGACAACCAGGAGGCAGGAATGACATCCGAAGGCGGGCCGTACGTACAGGTGGCGGCCTTTTGCGACTATGTGCTGGAAGACAAGCAGGGGTCGCTCTCCCTCATACGGCTCATTGACACGCTGACGCACACGGAGCGAGGGCCGAACGCGCCCCGCGACATGCCTTCCGTGCCCTATGCCCTGAAGCTTGTGGTGAGCGTGAAGTCGGGCAGGGCCAGGGGGCGCACCGAGGTGAAAGTGGTGCCGGAGCTGCCCTCGGGTGAGAACAAAGAGCCGCTGGCGGTGACGGTGCACCTGGAGGGGGAGGACCGCGGCCAGAACGTGATCTTCAACATCAACATGACCTTCACGCTGGAAGGCCTGTACTGGTTCAACGTCTATTGCGATGACGTGCTGCTGACGCGAGTGCCCTTCCGGGCAAAGTACATGCGCGCACCGTGAGGGGGAAGAGAGGGCGGGGAAGGAGTCCGGGACGCTGAACGAAGAGGCAGGTGAGGGAACTGTCACGAGGATTCCCAAAGTGCCCGGACAGGAATGGCGTAGAGGCCCTCGCCGAAGGGCGCGCACATCTCCCCATCGTAGAGCACCACGCCGGTGGTGAATCGCGCTCCCACCGCCTCGCGCAGCTTGCGCAGCCCGCGAAAGTCCGCAGCCGTCACCGTCGCGCCCGCCTTCACCTCCACACCGACGAGTTCGCGCGCGCCGCGCTCCAGGACGATGTCCACTTCTACACCATCCTTATCCCGGAAGTGAAAGAAGCTCAGGGGTGTTTCTTCCCAGCTCGCCTGCCGACGCAACTCCTGGAACACGAAGGTTTCGAGGACCTGGCCCAGGGTGGAGCGGTCCGAAGTCAACGCTGCGGCGTCCAGGCCAAGAAGGGCGCAGGCAAGCCCGGTATCGCCCATGTGGACCTTCGGGGTCTTGATCAGGCGGCTAAGCCGGTTGCTGTGCCAGGGCGGAAGCGTATCGAGGAGGAACAACCGCTCCAGGATAGTGACGTAGTCACGGATCGTTGGCCGGCTGAGTTGGAACGGACCAGCGAGGTCTGTCACGTTGAGCAGGCGGGCTGTTTGCCCAGCGGCCAGGGTGAGCAGACGCGGGAGGGCGTCCAGGGCGCTGACGCGCGCCAGATCGCGCGCATCGCGCAACACCAAGGTCTCGACATAGTCGCGATACCATGCTGCACGTCGCCCGGAGGAAGCCCGCGCCAGCGCTGCGGGATACCCACCTGCCGCGATGCGCCCGGCAAGCTCCTTCCCCAGGCGTGGCCACGCCTGTGTCTTGAATGCGCCGCCAAAGAGCGCCGCAAGGAAGCGGGGAGGTTTCTCAGCCATCTCAGCCTGGGACAGTGGGTGCAACCGCACGATTTGCATGCGTCCGGCCAGCGAGTCCGCCAGTCCGGGCACCAGCAGGACGTTGGTGGACCCAGTAATCAGGAAACGGCCGGGGGTCCGGTCACGGTCCACTGCGGTTTTCAGAGCGGTGAAGAGTTGCGGAACGCGCTGCACTTCGTCCAGGATCGTGCGCTCCGCCAGGTCCGCGACAAAACCCACCGGGTCGGCTCTTGCGGCCGACGCCGTGACGTCATCGTCGAAACTGAAGTAGACGTAGCCCGCAGCTTTGCCCATCATGCGGGCCAGCGTAGTCTTACCCGACTGCCTTGGCCCGTGGACCAGCACTACAGGCGAGTCCGCCAAGGCTTCGGTGAGGCGCGCCTCAATGTAGCGGGGGTAGAGCGAGGGCAGATTCATGCTGCGGCTGATTGTAACATTTGCTATCGGCTGATTGCAATGTTATAGTGCGTCCAAATGAAAGGTTTGCCGTCGGCCAACCGAAACTGTCCTGCCCATGCATCGCGCTCTTCGATTCCGCCCCCAAACGCACAAGGCCCAGGCTTGCGCCTGGGCCTCTTTACGTTCGCTCTCGATTGGAGCAACCGCCTAGTCTATCCCCGCGTTCACCTGCGCCACCGACGCGTCCATTAGTGCGGTGACGTCCTCCACCTTCTCCAGGTCGTTGACGGTCTGGATGATACGCTCGATCTGGGACTTGCCCATGCCGGCCAGTCGGGCGTTGTCACGGAACTTGTTCAGGATGTCCTCGCCTTCCAGCGAGCGTCCGTTCTCTGCCCTGTGCTTGAACTCAGTGCCGTCCTTCAGATGGATGGTGATCTCGTTGAAGCGGGCAGACTCACTGGCGCGGGCGGGCTTGGCCTTGAAGTCGTTGTGCTGCTCAACCTTGACGCGCTTCATCAGGTCCTGCGCCTTGGAACGCTGGACCTTGCGGTCGGTGAAGGAGTTCAGGTTGATCTCGCCGTCCAGCAGGTACGCTGCAATAACATACCAGAGGCTGAACTTGCCGTTGATGCCTGTTTGCGGGTCCCAGATAGATGGCGCTATGTTCAGCGGCTCCTGGCTGAGGGACACGTCCACCCAGGCGATGTCGTCGGCCTTAAGCTCCGTGTGCTCCGCCTTCATCTCCTCCAGGCAGGTCAGGGCGGCGTGAGTGCCGCCGCAGCAGGGCCAGGGCTTGATGTGGATGCCGCCCGTGATGGCCAGGGGGTTGCCCAGGTTGCGGGCCACGGCGTCAATGTTGGAGTGCTCATCGGCAAAGACAGAGAAGTAGCCGAAGCGGTCTTCGATGGCGTCCGGGTTGGCCGTGAAGCCCTTCTTGGCGAGCATGGCGGAGACGATGCCCGCGCGGGCGGCATTGCCGGGATGGTACGGCTTGCCCATGAAGCCGAAGTTGGCGCGGACGCCGCTGGCAGAAGAGGTGGCCAGGCCCAGGGCGCTGCGCGTCTGGTCCACGTCCAGCCCCAGCAGGCGGCTGGCGGCGGCAGTGGCGCCCAGGGTCCCGTTGGTGGCCGTGGAGTGCCAGCCGCGCTCGTAGTGGTCGCCGCCGATGTTCTGACCGATTTTGGAGCCGACCTCAAAGCCGACGATGAACCCTTCCAGGAGCTGTTTGCCGCTCAGGTGGTGCTGCTCGCCCAGCGCCATGACCGTGGGCATCAGCACGCTGGCGGTGTGGCCGAAACCCGCGCCGCCGTCGTCGTAGTCTGAGCCGTGGGTAAGGATGCCATTGGCAAACGCCGCGTTGGGCGCGGAGGTCTTCAGGCCGCTTCCGATGAGGCGGGAGGTGGGCGTGCCGCCTATCTCCTCGGTGAACTCCGCAACGATGCGCCCGATGGGACGGATGGTGCTTTCCAGGGACGTGCCGATTCCGTCCAGGATAGATTTCTTTACTTCCTTGACCGCGTTCTCCGGGAGCTCGGGGAACTGCGTTTCAACCACCCACTTGGACAGCCGTTCCGTGGTTGCCATGAAACCTCTCCTTTCTTCCTACCCACTTCTGAGACTTTTTGAGTGTCTAAACAACTATGATACCGAATCTGTCAAGAGCGGGCAGGTTGCCTTAAACCGTGGGAAGGTGTGGGTAAGGTTTGGAAGGCCGCCTGTGGGCCCGCTTTTTGCGGCTCAAGCGGTAGGCCCAGGAGTGTATGCAGCGGTCACGGAGTTGTTGTAGCTGTGCGCGCTCCTTACTCAGGCAGTTTTGCCACTGTGTGGGCCTCCGCAGGATATGCA
>JACQUI010000237.1 GCA_016210395.1 Chloroflexota bacterium
ATTAGTAATAGGGCGACGTAGGCGTCGCCCAGACCTAACCCCCTTGGTCCCCTTCACGCAACGGGACGGGGGAAATCTAAGGGGCGCCAGCCTTGCGCCCCTACGAAATACGGGGGCCACCATCCCATCCAAGGAGACTTGCGTGATGCAAGCCGAGCCACTACCGGAGACAAGAACGGGTAGCTCCTTGGGCAGGCTATGGGAGGTATTCCTGGTCGCCTTGCGGCTTGGACTTACCTCCTTTGGAGGGCCCATCGCGCACATCGGGTACTACCGAGACGTGTATGTGGTCCGCCGCAAGTGGCTGGACGAGAAGACGTTCGGGGATGTGGTCGCGCTCTGCCAGGTCCTGCCCGGCCCCGCCAGCAGCCAGGTTGGCATGACCATCGGGATGATGCGCGCCGGTTTGCTTGGCGGCGTGGCCCAGTGGATCGGCTTCACGCTGCCCTCGGCGGTGGCCCTCACGCTGTTCGCCTATGGCATCGCCTCCTTTGACGTAGCCGACGCGGGGTGGCTTCGCGGCTTGAAGCTGGTAGCGGTGCCTGTGGTCGCCCAGGCAGTCTGGGGCATGGCGCGCGCGCTGACGCCGGACAAGCAGCGGGTCACCCTTGCCATCGTTGCCACAATCGCGACGCTATTGCTGGCGACGGCATGGGGGCAGGTGGCGATCATCGCGGCGGCGGCAGTCATCGGCTGGCGGTTCCTCGGCGCTGACCAGGCTGCGGCGCCTGCCCGGGAGAGCGCCGGCCCGCGACGATACATGGGCGCAACGCTCATAGCCCTGACCGTGCTGGGCGTGCTGCTCATCGGGTTGCCCATTGCGCGGCAGTTCGTGTCCAACCATCTCCTCGCACAGCTCGATAGCTTCTTCCGCGTTGGCTCGCTGGTGTTCGGCGGCGGCCACGTGGTCCTGCCCCTGCTGCAGCATGAGGTTGTGCCGACCGGGTGGGTGACGACTGAGCAGTTCCTTGGGGGCTACGGTGCTGCCCAGGCGGTGCCCGGCCCGCTCTTTACGTTTTCGGCGTATCTTGGCGCGGTGATGCACCCCGGGCCGCTGGCGTGGCTCTATGGCATCGCGACGCTCGTGGCCGTTTTCCTGCCCGGCTTCCTCTTCGTGGTCGCACGCATGCCCCTGTGGGACCTGATGCGCACCCATAAGGACTTCCAGGCGGCGATCCGAGGCGTCAACGCAGCAGTCGTAGGCATACTCCTGGCCGCCCTGTATGACCCGATCTGGACGAATGCTGTGAAGACGCCGGCGGACTTCAGCCTTGCCCTGGCGCTGTTCGGGCTGCTCATGTTCTGGCGGATGCCGCCCTGGGTGGTGGTGGTCTGCGCGGCGCTGGGAGGAGCAGCCATCGCGTACGTGGGCGGATAGCTGCTTGTTGGCACTGCGCCCAGGAACGTGCCATACTGGTGGCAGACCATGCACATAGGGGACTCATATGGCACGCAATCCCAACGCGCTCAAGGTTGGCCCGCAGGGGCGCATTGTCCTTCCTGCCGCCGTCCGCAACAAGCTGGACATAAAGCCGGGAGATGAACTGCTTCTGCTCATCGAAGACGGGCATATCGTGCTGCTGACCCGTGACCAGTTGTGGGCGAAGATCAGGGAGCGTTTCAAAGACGTACCAGCCGGTGTGAGCCTGGCGGATGAGCTCATCGCCGAACGGCGCGCCGAGGCCAAGCGAGAATCGGAGGAACAGTGAACGGGCGGCCTGGCGTAGTGCTAGACGCGTCAGCTCTGCTGGCTGCGGTTCTGGGCGAGCCAGGAGAGGTTGCGGTCAGAGAGGCCTTGCCTGTGGCTGCGATCTCAAGTGTCAACTGGTCGGAAGTCCTTCAGAAGACGATCGCTAGCGGTTCACCCGTCGAGGGCCTTCGCGATGAGTTTGAACGCATTGGGCTGGTGATTCAGCCCTTCACCGCAGAAGACGCGGCCCTGGCTGCTTCCCTCTGGACGAGAACACGAACGGCAGGCCTCTCACTGGCAGATAGGGCATGCCTTGCCTTGGGCGCCCGTCTGGGATTGCCTGTGCTGACAACTGACCATCCCTGGGCTAGCCTGGACGTGGGCGTGAATGTCCGGCTCCTGCGCTGATTGACTCCCCACTTACCCCGTACTAGACTTGTGCCTGCTACGAAACCTACCGCCAGGAGGCGCTATGGCATCCTATCAGACCACCAAGAAGCCGCCGCTCTCGCGCGTGAAGGTGCGGCCCAACCTCACCGGCTACGAGCGAACGCGGAAGACGTTCCGCTTCACCGACGTGTACAAGGAGCTGGACTGGCTGCCCGACGGCGGCCTGAACAAGGCCCACGAGTGCATTGACCGCCACGCCAACGGCGCGTCGGCAAACAAGCCGGCCATGATCTGGGAGGGCAAGAACGGCGAGCAGGAGCGGTACACCTTCGCCGACATGAAGCGGGAGACCGGCAAGTTCGCCAACGTGCTGCGCGGCTTGGGCGTCGGGCGCGGCGACCGCGTCTTCACCTTCCTGGATCGCATTCCGGAGCACTACTTCGCCGTGTTCGGCATTCTGAAGGCCGGGGCCATCGCCGGGCCGCTGTTCTCCGCCTTCGGGCCGGACCCGGTGCGCGACCGCCTGCTGGACAGCGGGGCCAAGGTGCTGGTCACGTCGCCGGAGCTGCGGGGTCGCATCGCCCACATCTTCAAAGACCTGCCGGAGCTGAAGCACGTCATCATCGTGAACAAGCTGGGACGGGACAAGACGCCGATCGCACCCACGGACCTGCGGTACGAGGAGCTGATGGCGAAGGCATCGGCGGAGTTCAAGACCGACAATACCTCCATGTTCGACTACTCCATCATGCACTACACCAGCGGCACCACGGGCAAGCCCAAGGGCGCGGTGCACCGGCACATGGCCATCGTCCAGCAGTACATCACCGGCAAGTGGGTGCTGGACCTGCACCCCGACGACATCTACTGGTGCACCGCCGACCCCGGCTGGGTAACGGGCACCTCCTACGGCATGTTGGCCCCCTGGAGCAACGGCGTGACGCAGCTTATCTACGAGGGAGGCATCCGCGCCTCCACCTGGTACGAGCTGGTCCAGCGCCACAAGGTCACCGTGTGGTACACCGCGCCCACTGCCGTCCGCATGTTGATGCGCAGCGGGACGCGCGTGACCTCGCAGTACGACCTCTCCAGCCTGCGCTACATCAATAGCGTGGGCGAGCCGCTGAACCCGGAGGCCATCGTGTGGGGGCTGGAGGCCTTCAAGCAGGCCATCCACGACAACTGGTGGCAGACAGAGACCGGGGCGATCCTCATCGCCAACTACGCCTTTCAGGAGGTGCGTCACGGCTCCATGGGACGCCCCCTGCCGGGCATCGAGGCGGCCATTCTGGACCGCAGCTACAACCCCCTGCCGCCCGGGCAGCAAGGTTACTTGGCGATACGCCCCGGCTGGCCCTCGATGTTCCACACCTACTGGAACAACGCCGATATGTACAACTCCAAGTTCAAGAAGGGATGGTACATCACCGGTGACGAGGCGCGGGTGGACGAGGACGGCTTTTTCTGGTTCGTGGGCCGCGCCGACGACGTGATCAACACCGCCGGCCACCTGGTCGGGCCGTTTGAGGTGGAAAGCGCCCTGATAGAGCACCCCGCCGTGGCCGAGGCGGGGGTCATCGGCAAGCCGGACCCGATAGCCATGGAGGTGGTGAAGGCGTTTGTGGCGCTGAAGGACGGCTACGAGCCGACGGACCGCCTGCGGCAGGAGCTGCTGCGCTTTGCGCGGGAGAAGCTGTCGGCGGGGGTAGCGCCGCGGGAGATAGACTTCGTGAAGAGCCTGCCCAAGACCCGCAGCAGCAAGATCATGCGACGGCTGCTGAAGGCGCGGGAGCTTGGCCTGCCGGAAGGAGACACCAGCACGCTGGAGGAGGAGTAGACCTAACCCCCTCTAGCTCCCCCTTCCCGTACGGGAAGGGGGAGAACATGCTCTCTCTCCGTGCGGAGAGAGAGCATGTTCTCTTGTCCTGGCAAACCATATGCCGTAAGATTTCATTGAATCATGATTCAATGAACCATGGTGGAGGAACTCAATGGCAGCACTAACGAAGTTAACCAGTGGTGGTCAGGTCACTCTTCCTAAAGAAATCAGGGTAAAGACTAACATGCAGCCCGGTGACTTTGTCGAGGTCACGCTTGACGGGGAGGGGCGCATAGTATTGACG
>JACQUI010000223.1 GCA_016210395.1 Chloroflexota bacterium
GACCTGGTCGCCGCCCTCAGCGACAAGCTGGGGCTGTAGTCGCCGGGAGGGTGCGGGTCTTGTCCTCTCCCTTGAGGGGAGAGGATTAAGGTGAGGTTGAAACGGTACTCATGCCAGACACCACAGGAGAAACCAAAATACCAACCATCACCTTCTACCACTGGGCGCGCTGATCCACCTGCCGCGCAGTCCGAGCGTGGCTCGGCCGGCACAACATTAGCCTCGACGAGCGCGACTTCTTCGCCAACCCCTTCACCGAGGCCGAAATCCTCGCCCTCCTGGCTGGCCGCCCGCCCTCCGACCTCTTCTCCTGGAAAAGCCCCTCGGCCAAAGGCCTGGGCGTGACACCAGACACAGACCCCGCCCGCCTTGTGCAGCTCATGCTTGCCGAACCCCGCCTCATCCGGCGTCCCATCACCCGCATCGGCGGACGGCTCATCCTCGGCGCAGACTACGCGGCCCTGGAAGAAGCGGTTGCCTAGGCCAACTGGATTCACGAAGATGCGTTGAATAGACGCCCGGTGTGTGCTGTGGAGTACAATAGCCGTAGCAGGCAACATTCCCACGCGGAACACAGCATGGCCGCATCACGAACGCTCCTCACAGCAGACGACTTCTACCGCGAGTACAGCGGCAAGGAGGGCAAATACGAGCTGGTTGACGGAGAGGTAATCACGATGGCTCCGCCAGGATATGAGCACGGCGAAATCGCCCTTGCAATTGGCAGCCTTCTGCGCGCGTACGCGCGGCAGCGCCGGCTAGGCCGCGTTTCTGTGGAGAGCGGTTTTGTCCTGGACCCCGGCACCGTGCGCGCGCCTGACGTGGCCTTTGTCAAGCAAGAGCGAATCCCGCAGGAGGGGTTGCCCAAGGCCTTCTTTGAAGGCCCGCCGGACCTAGCTGTGGAGGTCGTCTCGCCCTCGGACACCGCCGCTGAGGTGGAGATTAAGGTGCACGACTGCCTGGAAAGCGGCGCGACCCAGGTGTGGTTGGTGTACCCAGACAGCCGGCGTGTGTATATCTACCAGTACAAGGCCAGCCCCGAGAGAATGCAAGTCCGGGGCATGTGGTACAGCGCCGAGGATACCCTGCCTGGCGGCGACGTCCTTCCCGGCTTCTCCGTCCTGGTCGCTGACCTCTTTGCCCCTTAGTCCGGAGGCCAGCCTGCAAATTGCAGCCACATTCCAGGCGCCCCTAGCGCTCCACGCCGTTGCCGCATACTAACCCCAGCCGATACCGTTTCCCCCGCGCAGTGGATGGCAAAGCACACCCCATTGGCGTAGCCTGAGATAGGCTACAATAGGGGAAACACAGTCCGCTTGGATTCTCAGGAGCGTTCGTTTGACCACGAAAGAGAAGACCATCGTCATCGGCGCCAGGGGCAGCCAGCTTTCCGTCCGCCAGACCAGGCTCGCCCTGGACATGCTCCAGGCGGCCCACCCGCACCATCGCTTCCAGCTCACCACCATCGCCAGCTCCGGCGACAACCACCCGGACACGCCAATCGAACGCCTGGGCGTCGGCGCATTCGTCAAGGAGCTTCAGTTCGCCCTCTTGCGTCGCGAGATCGACGTGGCCGTCCACAGCCTGAAAGACCTGCCCACGGCGCAAACGCCCGGCCTCGTCCTCGCCGCCATCCCCATCCGCGAGGACCCCCGCGATGCCCTGGTGGACCGCTGGGGGCTGCCCCTGGAGCGCCTGCCCGCCGGCGCGCGCATCGGCACCGGCAGCCCGCGACGCATGGCCCAGGTGCGCCACATGCGCCCCGACCTCCAGGTGCTTCCCATCCGTGGCAACGTCACCACCCGCCTGGACAAGGCCCACGGCGCCGACTACGATGGCGCTGTCCTCGCCCTGGCGGGCCTCCGCAGGCTCGGCTTGGACGGCGATGTCAGCCAGGTCTTCGCCCCCGACGTGCTGGTCCCCGCGCCGGGCCAGGGCGCGCTGGCCCTGGAAGTGCGCGAGGACGACGCCGAGACGCTGGCCCTGGTGAGGAGCATCCAGCACTACGAGACCTTCATCGCCACCCGCGCCGAGCGCGCCTTCCTGGCGGCCCTCGGCGGCGGCTGCCGCGCCCCCTATGGCGCGCACGCCGTCATCGCAGGCAACACCGTCACCCTCACCGGCATGGTGGGCGAGCACTCCGGCCAGCGCCTCTACAAGGCCACCGCCTCCGGCAGCGTCGCCGACCCCGAAGCAGTCGCCATGGCCGTCTATGAAGCTCTCCAGCGCCAAGGCGCTGGCCCCCTCATCCAGCGCATGAAGGAACTGTAGCTGCGGCGCGGAACAGTCATAGCCATAGAAGGAAGGTGCGCATGATAGACAGGGGAAAGGCATTGCGAGAAGCCCTTGAATGGAAGGAAGCGCACGGGGGGGCCAGGTCACTAGCTAGAGAAGCACAGGAGTTCCGGTTGATTCTCGAGTGGTTCTATGCCCATCGTGAAGAGCTTGTGAGGATTTATCCTGACCAGTGGATAGGTTTGTACCAGGACAGAGCCGTTGTCGCTAGCGACCTTGAGGAGTTGAATGGGAGCATGGAGAAGTCAGGCTTTCCCAAAAGCCAGGCTCTCGTGGCGTTCCTCAACACAGAAGGAGAGGAATGGACACCCAACCTGCTATCCGGGTTTTTCAACGCATGAAGTCGTCCTTTTCCGGACCGGCGGTGTTTGTGGGCCTCATCCTGAAGTCCCTTCCCTTCAGGGAAGGGGACCAGGGGGTTAGGTAATGGTCCGCAAGTCCACCGTCTACCTCGTCGGCGCGGGCCGGGGCGACCCCGCTTTGCGCTCCCAGGGCGCGGCCGAGCTCATAGACGAAATCAAGGACCAGTAGCGCCTACACCCATGCTACAATGGCCCTTGTGGAGGCCCGTCATGGTAGAGAAGGAAAAGGCGATAAAGGAAGTCCTTGAATGGATCGAACGGAGGGGTGGAGCGAACGCCTTTGCCGAGGAGGCAGACGAGTTCCAAAGGCTGATTGATTGGTTCTATGCCCATCGCGAAGAGCTCGTCAAAGAGCACCCCGACCAATGGGTGGGAATGTACCAGAACAAGGTTGTCGTTGCCGGCGAGCTTGAGGATTTGATTGAGCGTATGGAGAAGGCGGGCATTCCTAGAGGCAAGGCGCTGGTGGAGTTTCTCAACACTAAGGAAGAGGACTGGATACCCTGACGTGCTAACCGGAGTCTTCGATGAGAGAGGCCAGCCCATCCTGAAAGGTCGCCTTATTGTTCCAGAACTGAACGTTGATGGCCGTGTGAAGTTCCGCGTGGACACTGGCGCAGACCGCACCTCCATTCACCCGCGCGATGCCAGGAATCTAGCCCTGCCCTTTCATCTGCTCAGGAACCCCGTGCCCCTGCAGGGCATCGGCGGCGCTCCTACCTATTACTGGCAGCCCGCTTACCTGACCTTTACCGGCGGCAGTGAGACCTTCGGCTATCGTCTACAGGTCGCCGTCGCTGCTCCCATCCAGAGCAACGCCACGCTCCCTTCCCTCCTCGGCCAGGACATCCTGCGCCACTGGCAAATGCTCCACGCGCCCGCACGCAGCCGGCTGGAGTTCGAATCGTTCCATGCAGATTTCACGTTGATGGCGTAATAGGCCGCTCGTCCTTCAAGGTACGATTTCACACTATCTTCCCCCTTCCCCTTCAGGGAAGGGGGCCAGGGGGTTAGGTAATGATCCGCAAGTCCACCGTCTACCTCGTCGGCGCAGGCCCGGGCGACCCCGGCCTGCTCACCCTGCGCGGCCAGGAGCTCCTGGCCCAGGCTGATGTCGTCGTCTACGACCGCCTCGTGGACGAGCGCATCCTGCGCCACGCCCGCCCGGACGCCGAGGTCACCTACGCCGGCAAGTGGCCTCGCCGCACCTCCAACACCCAGGAGGACATCAACCAGCACCTCATCGAGTACGCCCGCCAGGGCAACAGCGTCGTCCGCCTCAAAGGCGGCGACCCCTTCGTCTTCGGCCGCGGCGGCGAGGAGGCCATCGCCCTCCTGGAGGCCGGCATCCCCTTCGAGGTCGTGCCCGGCATCACCTCCGCCATCGCCGTCCCCGCCTACGCAGGCATCCCCATCACCCACCGGGGCGTCGCCGCCTCCTTCACCGTCGTCAGCGGCAGCGAAGACCCCGGCAAGCCCGAGTCCCAGATAGACTGGGCCGCCCTGGCCGCCAACAGCGGCACCCTCGCCGTCCTCATGGGCTGGGAAAGCCTCCCCAACGTCGTCGAGGCCCTCCTGGCCCACGGCAAGCCCGCAGATACGCCCGCAGCCCTCATCCAGTGGGGCACCCGCCCCGGCCAGCGCGTCGTCGAGGGCACGCTGGCCGGCATCCTCGACCGCGGCCGCCAGGCCGGCCTGCAACCGCCCGTTATCGCCGTGTTCGGCGATGTCGTCGCCCTGCGCAAGCAGGTCCGCTGGTTCGATAGCCGCCCCCTCTTCGGCAAACGCGTCCTGGTCACCCGCGCCCGCGCACAGGCCAGCGCCCTCGTCGAAGCCCTGGAGGAGGAAGGCGCCGATGCCATCGAGGCCCCCGCCATCCAGATCACCCCCCTGCCGGACGACACCCGCCTGCGCCAGGCTGCCCGCGACTTGCCCGCGTACCGATGGGCCGTCTTCACCAGCGCCAACGGCGTGGATGCCTTCTGGGACGCCGTGCGAAAAGAGGGGCTGGATGCCCGCGCCTTCGGGGCCGTGCGCATCGCCGCCATCGGCCCCGCCACCGCCGACGCCCTCCAGCGCCACGGCCTCTGCGCCGACCTGGTCCCCGCCGAGTACGTCGCCGAGGCCGTCCTGGCCGCCATGCGCCCCCACGTCCAGCGCGGCGACCGCGTCCTCCTGCCCCGCGCCGAGGAGGCCCGCGCCACGCTGGTGGACGGCCTGGCCGCCCTGGGCGTCGCCGTAGACGAGGTCCCCGCCTACCGCACCACCACCCCATCTCTTCCTTCCCCCCTCGCGGGGGAAGGCCAGGATGGGGGCGCCCTCCCCGGCATCCAGATGCTCCGCGACGGCCGCATAGACATCGTCACCTTCGCCAGCAGCACCACCGTCCGCAACCTCGTCCAGCTCCTCGGCGGCGACGTCACGCC
>JACQUI010000221.1 GCA_016210395.1 Chloroflexota bacterium
CGCTTGAACTCGCCGCGCCGGGATGTCGCCAGCTCCATCATCGCGCCGATGAACCGGCTGGGGGTGACGATGCTGACCTCCAGCCAGGGCTCCAGCACCTGCTTGATGTACTGCGACTCCGGCATCTGCGACGGATTGTTGATGCTGATCTCGGTGTCGTCGGTCAGAACGGCGCGGTAGCCGACGCTGGGCGCTGTGGTCAGCAGGTCCAGGTTGTACTCGCGCTCCAGCCGCTCCTGGACGATGTCCATGTGCAAAAGGCCCAGAAAGCCGCAGCGGAACCCGAACCCCAGGGCAACGCTGCTCTCCGGCTGAAAGCTCAGTGCGGCGTCGTTGAGCTGCAGCTTCTCCAGGGCGTCCCTGAGCTGCTGATAGCTCTCGCCGTCGGAGGGGTACAGGCCGGCGAACACCATGGGCTTCAGTGGTTTGTACACGGCCAGCGGCTTCTCTGCGGGCTGGCCCCGCAACGTCACAGTATCGCCCACGGGGACTTGGCCCAGGCTCTTGAGGCCCGTGGCGATGTACCCCACCTCACCGGCGGAGAGTCCCTGTGCCTGGGTCAACTGCGGGTGAAAAAAACCGACCTCTAGGGCCTCGGCGTCTGTGCCCGCCGCCATCAGGCGTATGCGGTCGTTGGTCTGCACCGCGCCGTCCACCAGCCGCACGTATGCAACGACGCCTTTATACGGGTCGTATGCGGCGTCGAAGACCAGGGCGCGCAGCAAAGCAGACGGATTGGCCTTCGGCGGAGGTATGCGCTCAACGATCCGCTCCAGCAGCGCCGCCACTCCGGTCCCCTCTTTTGCAGAGATGAACAGCGTCTCTTCCCGCGTGAAGCCGAAGGTGTGCGCCAACTCCTGGGACACCACGTCCGGCTGGGCGGCGGGCAGGTCTATCTTGTTGATCACGGGAATGATGGTGAGGTCATGCTCCAGGGCTGCGTACACGTTGGCCAGCGTCTGCGCCTGAATGCCCTGGGACGCGTCCACCACCACCAGCGCGCCCTCACAGGCGCGAAGGCTGCGGGATACCTCGTTGCTGAAGTCCACGTGGCCCGGGGTGTCAATGAGATTCAATTGGTACACCTGGCCGCTGGGATGGCGGTACGCCATGCGCACGGCCTGGGCCTTAATGGTGATGCCGCGCTCGCGCTCCAGGTCCATCATGTCCAGGTACTGCTCTTGCATGGCCCGTTGCGAGACGGTGTTGGTGATCTCCAGCAGCCGGTCGGCAAGGGTGGACTTGCCGTGGTCAACGTGGGCGATGATACAGAAGTTGCGGATGAACTGAGGTTCCATATGTGCTAATGCTAACATGGCCCCTATAGGGCCACAAGGCGCTTGAGGATGCAGGGCAAAGCGCCCTGCATCACGAAACAAAAGAGGCCCCCTGCCGGCAGGAGGCCTCTTCCGTATCGCTCCTTGAATTCCCTACACCCGGATGCACGCCACCTGGTGGCCGTTCCCCATGTCCTTCAGTGGAGGGACACCCCCCTTGCATTCGTCAATGGCAATGGGGCAGCGGGTGTGGAACACACACCCCGAAGGCGGCCGCAGCGGGCTGGGCACGTCGCCAGTCAGAATGATGCGTTCGCGCTGCGCTTCAATGACCGGGTCAGGGATTGGCACAGCGGAGAGCAAGGCCTTCGTATAGGGATGCAGTGGGTTCGCGTACAGCTCCGTCCGATCGGCGACCTCCATGATGTGCCCCAGGTACATCACCGCGATGCGGTCGCTGATGTGGCGCACGACGGACAGGTCGTGGGCAATGAACAGGTACGTGAGGTTGAACTGCTCCTGCAGGTCCTCCAGCAGGTTGATGACCTGGGCCTGAATGGACACGTCCAGGGCCGAGACTGGCTCGTCGCAAACGATGAGGCTGGGGTTCACGGCCAAGGCGCGCGCCACACCGATGCGCTGGCGCTGGCCGCCGCTGAACTCGTGCGGGAACCGGTAGCCCATGTTGGGGTTCAGGCCCACAACCGTGAGCAGCTCCGCCACCCGCTCCCGGTATTCCTGCTTGCTCTTGGTCATCTTGTGGATGACAAGTGGCTCGCCGATGATGCTGGCGCAGTTCTGGCGAGGGTCCAGGGAGCTATACGGGTCCTGGAAGATGAGCTGCATGTTCCTGCGGAACTTGCGGACTTCCGCAGTCTTCATCTTTGTCAGGTCCCTGCCCTCGAAGATCACCTCTCCAGCAGTGGGCCGGTACAGTTGCAGGACGCACCGTCCGGTTGTCGTCTTCCCACATCCGCTCTCTCCCACCAATCCCAGCGTCTCGCCCCGGTGGATCGTGAAGCTCACGTCGTCCACCGCTTTGATGTCGGCAATCTTCTTCTGGATGAACAACCCCGACCGCACAGGGAAATACATCTTGATGTTCCGAACGTCAACCAGGATGTCCGAATCCTTGCTGTGGCCGTTGGTCTGCTGCTGTGTCATGCTTGTTCCCTGCACGTTATGCCCTCGCCTTGGCCCGGGCGGCCAGGTTGTTCGATTCCCAACACGCAGCGAGGTGGTTGTCCCCCACGCCCACCAACGGCGGGTATTCGGTCGCGCATTTCTCTACGGCGTAGCGGCAGCGGACCCTGAATGCACAGCCGCTATCCAGCTTCGACAGGTCCGGCGGCTGCCCTTCGATGGGGTCCAGCTTTGTGCGGCGGGGCTCATCCAGCCTGGGGACCGAGTGCAGCAGACCCAACGTGTAGGGGTGCTTGGGGTTGCCGTAGATCTCCCGTGCGGAAGACCTCTCGATCACCCTGCCCGCATACATCACGTTCACGCGGTCTGCGTACCGGGCAACGACGCCCAGGTTATGGGTGATGATGATAAGGGCGGCGCCGAACTCCCGGCACAGGTTCTTCATCAGTTCCAGCACTTGCGCCTGGATGGTAACGTCCAGCGCCGTGGTCGGCTCGTCCGCAATCAGCAGCTTGGGGTCGCAGCTCAATCCCATGGCGATCATGACGCGCTGCCGCATGCCGCCGCTGAATTGGTGCGGGTACTGGTCCAGCCGGCGTTCGGCATCGGGGATGCCCACCTTCTGAAGCAATTCCACCGCCCTGGCGCGGGCAGCCTGCTTGTCCAGCTTCAGGTGGAGTTCCATGGTCTCAGTGAGCTGCCTGCCGATGGTCAAGACGGGGTTCAAGGAAGTCATGGGCTCTTGGAAGACCATGCTAATGTCCTTGCCCCGGATCTTGCGCATCTCCTGAGTGTCGTACTTGCGCAGGTCCTCCCCCTGGAACAGGATCTGCCCGTTGACGACTTTCCCCGGCGGCCAAGGAATAAGGCCCATCACGGAAAGGGCGCTCACGCTCTTGCCGCAACCGCTCTCTCCCACCAAACCCAGGGTCTCGCCCTCTTCCAGATCATACGAGACCCCATCCACGGCCTTTACCACACCTTCGGGCGTGTAGAAATAGGTGGCTAGGTCCTTCACCTCAAGAAGTGGTGGCACTGGTCCTCCTCCGTCCCTGTGCTGTCTGGGCTTTCCACAGGTCTTGCTTCATTGCCCCGAGCCCCTCCCCTGTTGTCCCCCTGTACTACAAAGGCTACGTGGGGAAGAGGAGACTCGAACTCCTACGCCTTTCGGCACATGATCCTAA
>JACQUI010000226.1 GCA_016210395.1 Chloroflexota bacterium
GGTCAAGGGCCTGGCGCTGGGCGGACCCTGGGTGAGCAAGCGGCTCAAGACGATCCGGTTTCAGCTGCTCGCCGTGCCGGGGCGGGTGCTGGAGCGGGGAGGACGGCTGCTGGTGCGCATCGGGAAGACGCATCCGGCCTTCACGCTGCTGCGTGCGGGACGTCAACGGTTCCGGGCGCTCCTCGCCGCGCCGGCCTGACGCCCCTGATCGGTCCGCACGGCTTCCCCTGAGGCAGGCGGTCCAGTCTGCCTGGGCCGCTGCATGCGCATGGCGGTAGCGGGACCACGGCAACACGCCCTCCAGCGGCGCCTGCATCCGTCTCAGGCGGGCCGCATCCCCCGTTTCGGCGGCGCAGCCGGCCCGCTCGGGCCCCGTCAAGTCCGCTCCATCACCCCTTTCTCGCCCCCTAAACCCCGGGACGGGCCGCGCCGACCACAGGCGGTGGATTTGGGGTCCCCTCTTCCCTTGACGCTGCCCATGTCCGTGGCTACCATTGCACCAACGTAACGGGCAACCCCTCCACAAGGAGCCGCCATGACCACCCACGCCCAGCAAGCAGTCCTCTCTCCCGAGACCATGGTGCGCGAGTTCAAGAAGAGCGGCGTCACCCACATCGTCACCCTGCCGGACAGCGAGACCAACTACCTCTACGAGCTCATGATTCGGGAGCCCTCCTTCACCGTCGTTCCCGTGGCCAGGGAGGGCGAGACCATGGCCATCGCTGCGGGCGTGCTTATCGGCGGCAAAACGCCGGTCTGCCTTATCCAGAACACAGGCATGTTCGAGTCAGGCGACTCCATCCGGGGTATCGCCATAGACGTGGGTCTGCCCATCGTCATGGTCATCGGCTATCGCGGCTACGACCGCCACGGCGAGACGGTGGACACCGCCGCCCACTTCACCGAGCCGATCCTCCACACCTGGGGCATCAAGTTCTACCTGGTGGAGACCGACGAGGACGGCCCGCGCATCTCCAAGGCCTTCGAAGAGGCGAAGCGCACCAGCAAGCCAGTGGCCATCCTCGTCGGCGACGAGTACCACGGCTTCAACCGCCCCGGCGCGCGGTAGTCTTACCTAACCCCCTCTGTCCCCCTTCCCTGGAGGGGAGGGGGAAGAAAGAAAAAAGTATGGAAACTGCGAGGCAATTTCCATACTCTCACAGCAAATCCCCTCGCCGTAGCGGAGAGGGGCAAGGGGAGAGGTCAAGCGACTGCTCCCGCCTGCAACCCACGCTGAGGAGTGCCTTCCATGATGAAGCTCAATGATGCCGTCAACGTCCTGAAGCAGCACAGGGGCGATGCCGTGGTGGTCACCTGCATGAGCGCCGGCGGCGCCTGGGCACGCGTCAGCGACCGCCCGGAGCGCGACCTGCCCATCCGGCCCATGGGCAAGGCCTCCAACATCGCCTTCGGCCTGGCCATGTCCCGCCCTGACCTGAAGGTCATCATGCTGGACGGCGACGGCAGCCTGCTCATGAACCTGGGCACGCTGACCACCGTCGCCACGCAAAAGCCGGAAAACTTCTACCACTTCGTCATGGAGAACGGCGTCTACGCCATCACCGGCGGCCAGCCCATCCCCGGCAAGGATGTCGTCTCCTTCGCGGGATTCGCCAAAGACGCAGGCTACGCCGCTTGCTACGAGTTCGATGACCTGGAGGAGCTTTCCCTCAACATCGGCAAGATTCTCCAGGAGAAAGGCCCCGTGCTCATCAACCTGAAGGTGGAGGCGGAGATCTCCAACACGCCGCCGGGGCTGCGTCCAGCCGCCCGCCGCGACTGGCGCGACAACCTTCGCGACGTGCAGGCGCATTTGAACAAGAAGTAGGTGGGACGCCCTTGGTGGCGACTATGTCATTGAAAGCTTGTGAACAAATGGCCTTCGTCTTGTGGTGTGGCGAACGCAACTGTCATGCTGAGCCATGACGGCAGTCAGGCGAAGCACCTAAGGCGAAGGCCGTTGCAGCGCCCCTTATCTGCATGAGCGGTCTGTCTTCTCCCGGCACAGGCCTTAGGTTCTTCGCGAGGCAGTCGCCTTGTCGGGGCAACTCTTGATTGACCACCTCGCTCAGAACGACAATGGGGGGTCTCCTCGCCGCAAGACAGAAGGCTTAGTTTGTCAACACCCTCTCAGAGGGGGTGAAGTTATGGATAGCAGATAGCAAAGGACGAGACGCTGTCCCGAGGTTGTCGTGGACTCGCGACGTAGTCGGAGCCGCGTCCCTGGCGATGGAAGGAACCACTGAGTCCCGATGAATCGGGATTCGCGAGCCGGAGCGTAGTTGGGACCGAATGTTGTTTGACCACCTCCCCGTTCGCTGCGCTCAGGGCTTCGGCAGAATGACAACACGGCTCACCAACCCCGCAGGCACGCGGCGTTTGTTCACAACCTCTCAGCATGTCTTTCAGCAAGGTAGGCGCAATGTTGACCCTATTCAAGTCCATTAAGCTCTGGCAGGTTGTGGTGTTGCTGCTTGTCGTCGCCGGCGGAGCAGGCGGAGGCTACTGGGCCTTTGCATCTGCCGGCGGAACAGGCGCGCCCGCGCTCGCCAAGAACCAGCAGCTTATCCCCGTGCAACGGGGCGACCTGGTGAACAAGGTCTCCACCAGCGGCAGCCTGCTGTTCCCAAACAAAGAGTCCTTGACCTTTGGGACGCAAGGCACGGTGGCAGATGTGCTTGTGAAAGAGGGGCAGGCCGTGGA
>JACQUI010000222.1 GCA_016210395.1 Chloroflexota bacterium
GAACAACGCCGGGGTGTTGCTCGCCACGATACCGGTGGGCAACCAGCCCACAGGGATATCTGTGGATGCGGCGGGGAAGGTGTGGGCGACGAATCTGGGTTCGAGTGATGCCTCCCGCATCAACCCGGCCACGAACAATGTGGACATGACGGTCAGCCTTGGCGCCGGCGCAGGCCCCTACAACTATAGCGATATGACGGGCAGCATCCTGGTGGGCGCGCCCACGGACGGAAGCTGGACCGTCGTTCATGACAGCGGAGTTGCGGGCACCGACTGGGGTTCCATAGGCTGGAACGCGAGCACGCCTGGTGATAGCTTACTCGTGGTCCGCGTATCCAGCAGCCCCGATGGCGTTGGTTTCGGGCCGGAGTCCGATGCCAGCAACGGCGGCGCGATAGCAGTCGCCAACAACCGGTATCTGAAGGTCGTGGTGCTCTTCAAGCGCGCTGGCACGGGTGAAAGCCCGGTGCTCTTTGACCTCTCCCTGAACTGGCTGGCGCCTCCACAGAGCGGCACGCTGACGGCCACGCCCAAGGGCTGCCCGCCCATTGACGTGGAACTGGTCCCCATGTCCCTCACCGGCGTGGCGCCAGGATCCGTGCACACCATGGAAGAGACCATTGGCGTGCCGAGCGGCACGGCCCCCGGCGTGTATGAGTGCGTCGTGGAGTTCGCCGTAGACGGCGTTGTCTTCGCGACCCAACATATCTCCATCACTGTGCCTTTGGTCTACATTCCCGGCAAAGTTGACCCCCCCATCATCGTGGAGACCATTAAGGATGGTGGGTCCATCACCATCACCAAGACGGTGACCCTGCCCAGCGGGGTTCCGGGCCCCATGCCTACCAAGGATGAGGTATCCGCCAACGCCACCAGCGGCGTGCTGATACTGGAAGGCACGGTCTCCGGCGGCGCGAGCAGTCCTGAAGGGCAGGCTGCCGCCGCGCTGGGCCATACTGTGACCGTCGTGGACAACGCGACCTGGGCGTCTATGACCGCCGCGCAGTTCGCTGCGTACCGCGCCATCATCCTTGGCGATCCAACCTGCAACTCCAGCCCGCTGGCCACGGCTGCGGCCAACGCCGGAGTCTGGGGCCCCGTGATCACGGGCAACGTGATCATCAACGGCACTGACCCTGTGTACCACTTGGGCCAGGGCGGCGGCGAGCTGACCAACAAAGGCGTCGCCTTCGCCGTTGACGAGCCGAACAAGACAGGCGCGTACATCAGCCTGAGCTGCAACTACCATGGCACCGCGCCCAACACTGCCGTGCCTGTGCTTGATGCATTTAGCCCCGGCGGGTTCACCGCCATGGGTGTGGGTTGCTACAACAATGCGCATATCGTGGCAGCGCACCCGGCTCTGGCCGGCCTGACGGACGCGACGCTGTCCAACTGGAGCTGCTCCGTCCATGAGGCGTTCGACAAATGGCCGGTTGACTTCGCAGTCCTGGCCATCGCCAAGGATATCGGTTCTTCGTACACGGCCCCGGACGGGTCCGTGGGCACGCCGTACATCCTGGCCCGCGGCGAAAAGCTGGTTGTCATCAGCGACATCAAGCTGGAGCCTGTGGCAAGCACCAACCCCGTCGGCTCTCCTCATACTTTGACTGCCATCGTGACGGAGGACGAAGCGCCGCTGAGCGGCACAACCGTCACCTTCAAGGTGCTGGATGGTCCCAACAAGGGCCTCATCGGCACGGGCATGACCAACGCAGGCGGCAAGGCTATCTTTACCTATACAGGAACGGTGGTAGGCAAGGACTTCATCGTTGCCACCTTCGTGGACTCCACGGGCGCGACCCAATCCTCCAGCGTGGTGAGCAAGGAATGTGTTGAGATACCCGAGCTCACCCTGACGGCCACGCCCAAGGGCTGTGCGCCATTGCAGGTGAGCCTGACGCCCATCTCAATTCCAGGGCTTGAACCCGGCGCAGTCGTGACCATGGACGAGACCATCACTGTCCCTGCCGGCACGCCACACGGGGTCTACTCCTGCGTGGTGGAGTTCGCCGTCAACGGCGTCGTCTTCGCCGTGCAGAGCATCACCATCATGGTGCCCAACCCGGGCAAGGTCGAGCCTCCTCTGGTCACCGGCCTTCTGAACGCAGGCGAGACGCTGGAGGTGGAAAAGAAGATCACCGTCCCCGGCGGCGGCGCATCCCC
>JACQUI010000232.1 GCA_016210395.1 Chloroflexota bacterium
AGGCTACACCTACCAAAGCTCCAAAGGTCAGCAAGGATGCAAGAACTGCGAACACTGCCCTCTCGCCAGGTACAAGAAAGCGCTGGTAACTCAACATGGCTTTACCCTCCCTGCTGCTTGGCTTGGTGAAACCATGAGAGCACTCTACCACCTCCTACGTACCGCGCATATCCTACATATGTATGTGATTCGTACGTACCGTATTGCAGGTGTAAACGCATTATGTGTCTGCCTCACTGTTCCCTGGCAGTCTTTCGCCGGTCAGGACAAACGCCACCAGCTCCGTCCGGCTCTGGACGCTGTACTTTTGCAGCAGGCGGCTGACGTGCTGCCGTACGGTGACGTGGCTGAGGCTCAGGCTATGCGCAATCTCCTTGTTGGGAAGGCCCTGGCTCAGGAGACCCAGCACCTGCGCCTCTCGCGGTGTGACATGGGGTGTATGGCTGTCCGACGACGATGCGGTTTTCATGCGGGCGCTACTCTGCTGGTTCGCTGAAGGCATACTCCAAGCCTTCCCGGCAGATTCTAGCAGGCCCGCTATTACAGAACTATTACAAAGCTGAGAACAGAGGAATCATTCGCTCCAAATCAGATAGGAATACGCAATTCGTAGCGAAAAGTAGCACGGGTGTACCAACTTTTGAGGTTTCGAGGCGCAAGCCCAGTGATGAGGCCTGTGGCTTGCGTGGAGGACCAGGGGTGAGGTCGAAAAACATAGGGGCGACGCATGCGTCGCCCCTACCGGGTTCCGTTCGCTTGAACGCCCTACCTCATCTCCACCGCCATGCCAGGGCGCAGGCCCAGGGCATCGGCAAGGCCGCCGTTGATCTCCAGGGCGTACTTGGCAGGTAGGAGCGCATCGTACCTCCGGAGCTGGAAGTCCGGCACGCCCGGCTCAGGGGGCATGGTGTGGATGCTGATGATTTTCCCGTCCTCGTCCAGGTACAGCAGGTCCAGCGCAAAAGACACGTCCTTCATCCAGAAGGACCAGTACCCCGGCTGGGCGAAGACGAAGAGCATGCCCGCATCCGAGGCCAGCGACTCGCGGTTGGAGAGGCCCAGGCGGCGCGTCTCCTCGGTGTCCGCCACCTCCAGGCGGAACGTGACGCCGCCTATAACGGCCGTCTTCGGCCTCGCCGGCGCTGCGGAAGGGGCCGGGGAAGGCGCGCGAGCCGGGGTGGCGGTGGGCGACGGCGTCGGCGTGGCGGGCGGCTCGCCCATCGTGTCCGGCGGCGAGATGGCAGGGACCTGGCCGAAGCCGCTGTAGGTGTAGTCGAGGGACTGGGTAGTGCTGCCGCCGGAAACGGGGCTAACCTTCTTCATCTGGAAGCGGCCGATGTAGCCGTCCTGACGGCGTACCCAGACGGTGAGCTGCACCGACCCATTCGCCAGGAACCCTTCCCGCGCCTCGTTCTCCTTGGCGGAAAGGCTGCTGAGCCTGTCGGGGGGCCAGTAGGCATCGGCCTCCCGCTGGGCGGGGACGTCGCACTGGAAGACCTGCGACGCCGCGCCGCCGGCCTCCCCCTCGCCATCCTGCTCCCGGATGTTGGAGCACCACGCCAGGCGCTCCCACGGCCTGAACTGGAGCGTGGTAAAGAGCGAGATGTCTGCATTGCCGACTTGCCAGGCACCGTCCTGGCCGGGGTCTCTGCAGCGCATGTAGCGAGTGGTGGAGAGGACGATTACCTCCTGGTCCCTACACACGGAGGCTGCTGTGGGGAACAGTGATGCGGCGGACGACTGCCCCTCCGACACGACGTAGTGGGAGTAGATGTGGTCGGGCGCGATGAAGCGGAACTCCTCGCGCACCTGGCGCGGGCCGCCGACGCCGGAGGTGACGTCAACGCCGGATGCGGTGTAGCTAGGCGCGCCGGCCATGCGCGCGACGGCGTCCTTGACGCGGTTGTGCCTGCCGACGACTGCATTGAAGACGAGCGCAACGGCGAACACGGTCAGCAGCACAAGCCCCGCGGCGATGGGCAGCGCCAGGCGCAGGCGCTTGCGCGAAAGGAGTGATGCGCCCGCGCCCGGCTGGGCGCGCCGCGAGCGGCTACCTCGTTGCAGGGGAGTTGTGGGTAGCTCTGGCAAGGGGATTAGCCTCGGGATTGGGTGCGTGGCCCTTTCTCCGTAGGGGCGCGGTCGCCGCGCCCGTCTCTCTGGGTCTGCGGGCAGACACGCGGGACGCGGGCAGGGAGACCCTGCCCCTACGGAGAAAGGCCCTATCGGGACAGGCCCATGTACGCCATCATGTTGGTGGTGGTCAGGTAGACGCCGGCGATGGTCATGAGCAGAGGGATCATCCAGCGGTGGAACCCCTCGAAGAAATAGGCGGTGGCATAGAGCACCGCCAAGGCGACGCTTTTTACAAACACGAAGCCCAGGAGACCGCCGGGCAGCCCTAGCGCCCACTGCATTACCGGGTTCAGCTCCACGCCTCCCTTGGAGAACACCAGGAAGGAGGAAATAGTATCGCCCAGGCCGAAGAAGAGCAAGCCCAGGATCCAGAAGAACAAGGCAACGTCTGTGGCGCTGTCCTCTATGTCGTCCAGTGATTCCCGTAGCTGCACAAAGGAGACTTTGGCGGGCACGGGCACCAGGTGGACCTTCTCGTCGCTATCGGGCGGTTCCCGCTGGGGCGGCTCGTTCACTGCCCACCTCCTGTTTCGGCAGGGAGAAGCTAAAGGTGCTGCCCTTCCCCGCTTCGCTCTGGGCCCATATCTTGCCCCCGTGGGCCTCGATGATGGCCTTGGTCAGGGCAAGGCCCAGGCCCAGTCCCTCGATCCCTGCGGTCTCCACACCCTGCACGCGATAGAAGGGCTGGAACAACCGGCTAATCTGGTCCTGGGAAATGCCGATGCCCTCGTCTGAGACGCTGATGGTTGCGCCGTCGGCGTGCTCCTCCAGCTTCACGGTGACCTGTCCACCCTTGGGCGAGTACTTGACCGCATTGGACAGCAGGTTCGTCACCGCTTGGGCTGTGCGTGTCACATCCGCGCGGACACGCACCGGGTAGTTGGGCAGCTCTAGCCGGATGGTGTGGTTGTCTGTCATAGCCCTGGCCTTGGCGGCCTGCTCCTCCAGGAGCTGCTTCAGGTCCACCCAGCTCCAGGACAGGGAGAGCTTGCCCGCTTGCAGGCGCGATATCTCCAGCAGGCGCTCGGTAAGGACGACCATCTGCCCGGCCTGCTTGTGCAACTCCTGGGCCATCTCCTTGGCCTGGCCGGGCAGGTCGGTCTTGGCGGCCAGCAGCTCGCTGAAGCCTGCAAGGTAGGTCAGAGGCGTGCGAAGCTCGTGCGCGATGAGCGACAGCGTCTCTTGCTCCGGGGTAATGCCCTGGGCGCGGATCAGCTTGACAAAGATGTCTGCGTACTTGGGGTCATAGGTTTTCCCAGATTCACGGGCAAGCTGCGCCAGGACGATGGGGCTGGCCACCGCCTCCTCCGGCCCGGCGCCTGTGGCGGTCATATTGACGTAGTCTTCCACGATGCGGGCAATCCGGGCGGCGACGGGAATGTCGTCGCCCTTGAGCCCATCTGGCGCGCCGCTGCCGTCGTAGCTCTCCCGGTGGTGGCGCACCATCTCCAGGCAGACGGAAGGCAAGCGGACGCGACTGAGGATCTCGAAGCCGGTGGTGGCGTACAAGCCGTCGGCGCCCTGGATGAGCACACCCGATTCGCCCCCGGCCAGCATGCGCTCGGGTATGGCCAGGATGCCGATGTCCCGGAGGTACACCGCCTCCAGCAAGTGCTCTTTGTTGACGCCGGCCTGCTCCGCCAGGGCGACAACCAGCTTGCCGATGGTCTCGCACCGCTCCGGCCGGTTGCCCTTCTTGATTTCGACCAGGCCGCCGATCTCGCGGGCGAACCGCACCAGGTTGTCCCGCTCCAGGTCAATCACGTCCTCCAGGGACTGGCGGTACTCCCGCTCGTCCTGGAGCTTTTGCCGCTCCTCTTGCAGGGCTTCACGCAGCTCGTCCGAGGCGGTGCTCAGGTCGCCCTCCAGCCGCTGGGCCAGGGAGCGCGCGGCGATGCGGACCAGGGAGAAGGCGGAGTCGCCAAAGGGCTCGGCGCCCGGCTCTCGCACCAGGGAGATCGCGCCGGCCAGCCGCTGGTTGGTGATGATGGGGACGAACACGCTGGGCCCCAGGTTCAGCTTCATCACGTCCCGCTGGATGCCGGGAATGGTCGAGCGGCCCCGCCGGATGAGCAGCGGCATCTGGTTGTCCAGAATCCACTCCTTGATGGCGGTGGCGTCCTTCCACACCTTGTTGATCTGGTCCGTCTCGCCTTGGGAGGCGATGACATTCATCTGCTTCTGGCTCTCCGGCATGAGCGCGATGACGGCGCCGTAGCAACGAAGATTGGCGTGGATTTGCTCCAGCAGCTTGTTTGCCGCCTCTTTTACGGTGGCGGCGGATGCGACAGCAGTGACGACGTCCTCGGCGTACCTGAGCCATTCCAGGCGGAGGTGCTCGCGGTCCGCCTCCGCTCTGCCTACCTCTTCCCGCAGGACAGAAGGCAGGTCGGTGACGCTCACCGGCTTGCTGATCAGGGGCTGCAGGCGCGGCATGATGTTGGACAGGGAGCCGTCGCCGGCCAGGACGTAGACGTGAAGGGAGGGGCGGATGTCGCGGCATGCCGAGATCATGTCCAGCATCGAGCCGTCATCCTCAAGGCCAACCAGGAGGAGAATATCAAAGCCCTCCTGGGAGAGGATTTCGATGGCCTCGTCTGGATAGGTTGTCTCGCCGACCTCAAAGCCCTGGCGCTGGAACATGCGGCTGAGGCGCGAAACGACAGAGCCGCGCGCTCCCACCAGGAGCACGCGCATGGTTGTGGACTTGCCGCGATCAGCTTGTTCGCTTTGCATGGCGTTCATGGAACGTTGTTCTTCGCGTTTCATTATAGAACACCTTCCCTTCAGAGGCGCTGCCCGCCGGACATCCGCTCATGGCCAGAATCGCCAAGGACATATCTGGGAGGTTGCCGTAGGGGCGCAGCATGCTGCGCCCCTACAACCCTCACCCCCATGTTGCTCAGGCTGCCGCTACGGGACCGCGTATTCCACGATGAGGACCGGGCGCTTTGTGGCGTCCGCGTACTCCCTGGTGTCATAGGCTGTCGTGACGCCTGAGCCGGCGTTCTCATTGACATCCCTGATGAGCCAGCCGAAGTTGGTGGCGGCGGCGTCCACGTAGTCCTGCACGTCTGCGGTCACATTCCAACTGACCCACCCCGGCGCTGCCGGCGTGAAGCCGATGCCCGTGGCGGCTGCCTCAGATGAAGGCGCGGTGCTCCACTTGACGGTAGACTCGCTCCAGGCGGACGTCAGGCTGTGGGCGCCGTGGGTGCGCTCGATGCCCGGCACGCTGTCGGCGTACAGCTTCAGCGTGGCGCTGACGATTGTTGCGTTGGCGGGCACGCCGGCCAGGTCGAACTTCACAAGGGTGCGCCGCTGGTAGCCGCTGTCGTCGGCCTTCACGTACGTGATGGTGTCGCTGCCGTAGTTGTTGGTGGGCGCGTCCTGGTTCAGGTACGTGTCCGCCACGGAGGAGAAGTTCAGGACGGCAGTGTTGTACCGGACCGTGACCGTCGCAGTGACCAGCGTGCTGCCGCCGTCCTTGTCGGTGACGCGCAGGGCGACGACGTAGTCGTCAGGGACTGCGTACGTGTGGCTCGCGTTGGTCAGGCCGAACCCGCTGGCCTCCGTGGTGAAGACGTCGGGCGAGTAGTCGAAGTCCCAGGCGAAGTGGAGACCTGCCGCCACGTCGGCGGCGGAGACATCGCTTGCTGTGGCGGCGAAGTTGACGGCGACGCCCGGCTGGCCGGAGTACGGCCCGTTCAGGTTGACGCTTGGAGGAACGTTATCAATGATGACGCGCTGGATGACATAGCCGATGGCTCCGATGCTGCTGGTCAGCCGCGCTGCGACAAGGGTATCGGCGCGGCCATCGGCGTACGTGTGGGAGACGGGGCCGGTGCCGGTGGCCTCGGTGTTGAACTGGACGGTGTCGTAGGTGAAGTCCCACTCCACGGTGAGCGTGCCGCCGTTGGGGTCGGTGAGCCCCCAGGCATTGAACTCCAGGGTGGCGGGCTCATCGGCGTAGAAGGGGCCGGAGACGTAGGGGCCGCCGAGCGGTCCGCCTTTGATGACGCAGGTGGGCGCGGGACGGATGTGCAAGCGCACCTCCCCCTCGACCTCGATCACGCCGGCGCGCGCCAAACCGGCGCCGGCCCCAAGGGCCAGCGCCAGCACGAGCAGCAGCGCCATGCGCCGGAACCTAGGCATCCCGCTCACCGAGGCGCAGGATTTCCATGACGCTGTCAATGTGCTTTGACAGCTCTTGGCCCTTCTCGGTTGCCATGAAGACCTGGCCGCCCCTGTCGTCCTTCCCGTCGGTGATCAACCCGCGCTCCTTCAAGAAGTCCAGGTAGCGGGTGGTCTGGGGGTAGGTGAGCGCCGTTGCGTACATGATGTGGGTCTTGCGCTTCCCATCCATTTGCAGGATCTCATGGATAATCTCGATTAGGGACCGCTTGGCGAGCATAGGCAACCTCCGGAGAACCTTCGTAGGATGACCACTGGAAGTGCGTTGGCCTGCGGAGCGATTCCTCAGCCAAATCACGTAGGGAACAGTAGCATCCCCACAGTGGGCATGTAACGGGATAATCGGTATAAGAGGGTATGCGTTGGGTGTACGTTGCGGGAGGGGAGGGAACGGGAACATAGCGCAGGGAAGTACTTCTGGAAGCCATGCATGCGAACCTCCCATGGCCCATCTCTCTGATCCCGCCAGGACATGGTCCTCTTCGTCCCGTTGCCCCGCTAACCGCACCTGCGCTACAGTATCCGCGTCCTCGTTCAACCTGCCCATGCCGTCCGGAAACGAATCCGATCCCGCGCGGCAAAGGAGGATCCCATGGCCACCGCCATAGACCTGCGCGCCCTGGAAGCCGACCTGCGCCGCGCCGTGAGCGGCGAGGTGCGCTTCGACGCCACCTCCCGGGCGCTCTACAGCACCGACGCCTCCCTGTATTGCATCCCGCCCGTGGGCGTCGTGCTGCCCAGGAGCGCCGAGGACGTGGCCGCCGTGGTCAACCTGTGCGCCGCCGCGGGCGTGGCGGTGCTGCCGCGCGGCGGGGGGACGTCGCTGGCGGGCCAGACGGTCAACAACGCCGTGGTCATGGACTTCAGCAAGCACATGCGAGGCGTCCTGGAGGTCAACCGGGAGCAGCGCTGGGCCCGGGTCCAGCCGGGCATCCCTCTCGACGAGCTGAACAACCACCTGCGGCCCGCCGGCCTCCACTACACCCCCGACCCCACCACCAGCAGCCGCGCCACCGTGGGCGGGACCATCGGCAACAACTCCTGCGGGGCGCACTCCGTCCTGTACGGCAAGACCGTTGACCACATCAGGGAGGTCAGCGTGGTGCTGGCCGACGGGCAGCCAGCCCACTTCCGCCCGCTGTCCGGCTCGGAGATGGAGACGAGGCTGGCCCACCCCGGGCTGGAGGGCGCCATCTACACCAGCGCCCTGGCAATCGCCCACGAGAACGCGGTCGAGATAGACCGTCGCTTCCCCAAGATCCGAAGGCGTGTCTCGGGCTACAATCTGGATACGGTGCTCACCGGCCCGCCCACCAACCTGGCCAAGCTCATCGTCGGCTCAGAAGGCACGCTGGCAGTGGTCACCGAGGCCAAGGTGAACCTGGAGCCGCTGCCCAAGGCGCGGGGCCTGGCCATCCTGCACTTCAACAGCATCGTCGAGGCCATGGAG
>JACQUI010000006.1 GCA_016210395.1 Chloroflexota bacterium
AGGATTGCTATTCCGAAGTCCATGGGTTCCTCCTCTGTTGTTTGGTTCCCTGAGGCGCGCGACGTGTGTTCGGGCGCCCTACGGATGATGAAAGAGCCAGGGTTGCTCGGCGGCCGCCTGGCTGATCCAGCCCCGGATTCGCTTCTCCCGTTCCGGTGACGCCTCCACGCCGAGTCCGTGGGCCAGGCGGGTCATGAAGTTGAACAGGCAGGTGATGAGCACCACCGAGAGGATTTCCTCGTCAGTCAGCCCGAGTTGCCGGAGCCCTTCAACATCCGACTCTGTCATGGTGTCCGGCGCCGTGGTGAGCTTGACCGCGTAGTCCAGGATGGCGCGTAACCTCGGGCTGAGGCGGGCGTCCCGGTAATCGCGGAGCACCATGCTTGTGAACTCGGGATCGTCGCTCTGGATACGGAGAGACTCCCCGTGCGCGAGCGCTCAGTAGTGGCACCGGTTGGCGACGGACACGGCCGTGGCGATGGCCTCCTCCTCCACGCGGGTCAGCGCAGATGACCCGAAGCTGACGGCTCTGTTCAACTGCTGCAGGGCGGCCATTGCCTTGGGGTTGATGGATAGTGAATTGATGATGCTGTACGGGTCAGCGCCGGGAGCGATGTGAATCCAGGGCATCCTTGCCTCCTCCACAGCGGAATAAGGGAAGCTTAGGCGTTGGCGGCGCCGCCAACAACCCTCCTGAGGGCGTGAACATTCGCGGAGCGCCGCGTCGGGCCACAACTGTGGCTGATAGCGGATCCAACCTGGCCACGATACGCGGACCGGCCCTGCTCGGGAGGGCACCGTCGGCATACGAACAGAAGACGCAGCAATCCCCTGCGTTGGTCCGCACCACAGCCCGGCAGCGTATGCACTCATAGGAGAACCGGCGTGCATCCTCCGGCGTCTCCACGTGCTGTCCTGCCCCACAGGCGGGGCACACCAGCAGCGCTGTCCGGACCAGGTCCATTTGTTCCCTCCGGGCAGGCATCGCGGGGCCGGCCACAGGTCGGCCGACACGACGCCTGCCCCCAGTCACATTCCTCCCGAGTCGCGCCGTGCCGCTCCGGGGCAACGCGGCGCCCACACGGCTAGCAGGCCGGCGCCGCCGTGGGCATGAAGTTCGTGTCGATGCCCTTCTTGACGTTCCCACCCGACATCGGCGAATTGAAGTCCCGCACGGCCGTGTGAACGAACCAGACGCCCTTCGCTCCCGGCTTGCCGCCGTGGACGTCGTTCTCCATATCATGGAAGTGCGTGAAGCCGGAGCCGAACTGCTTCTCCACCCGCGCCTGCTCGGCCTTGCAGAACGTCCCTGGGACGCCCAGCGCCACCCAGTTCAGGTTCTGGGCCTTGCTCAGGTCCATGCTGTCGAAGTGCAGTGCCAGCACCGCGCCCGAAGGTAGCATGAAGGCCCTGTGGTCGGTCATCGACGCCATGGGCACTGGCTCGTAGAGCGCCGTCAACTGCTTCCAGTAGGTCGCATCCTGCTGGAAGGTGCTCGCCTGAGTTTGCAGGTCAGTCACCTGCGAGCGCAGATTGACAATCTCCTGGTCTTTTCGGGCGGCCTCCTCCTTGGAAACCCCTTGGCTGCACGCCCCCAAGGTCAGGACCGACACCAAGGCCACCGACAGCACCATCCATCCAGACCATCGCTTCGTCCTGAGTTTGTTGACCATCACTCGCCTCCCTCGCGTCGTGAGTGTTCATGGTGGAACCCACGTGAACCACCGTAGACGCCGAGGCATCAAAAGAATGTCGGCAATCCGACATCTTGCCAAGACTGCGGAGGATACCATGCAGAAAATCTTCCCCTGGAGACGGGACCGCATGCCAAGGAGCGCCGCTCAAGACCCGTCGCTCGTGTTGGAGCGATTGCGACAGGTGGACATCTTCCAAGGGCTCGGAGAGGACGACGTGCACGCCATCTTCAAGATGGTGACCGTGCGCGAGTGCGTGCGCGGGACCGTGTTCTTCACACCGGAAGATCCCAGCGAACGTCTCTACATCCTGAAGTACGGAAGGGTGGAGCTCTATCGCCTGACGCCAAGTGGGAAACGACTCGTCACCCGGCGCATCGGGCCTGGGACCGTGTTTGGCGAGATGTCGTTGCTGGGGCAGGGGATGACCGGCACCTTCGCGGAGGCGGTGGAGCCCACCTTGGTGTGTGTGGCCACACGCGAAGACGTGGTGGGGTTCCTGAAGCAGCGACCGGACGTCGCCCTCCGCCTCCTGGAAGCGATGGGCCAGCGCCTGCGGACGCTGGAGGAGCAACTGGAGCACGC
>JACQUI010000227.1 GCA_016210395.1 Chloroflexota bacterium
CCCCCAGGAGCCCCCGGCAGGGAACGTGGTCCCCTTGCACCCTCCTTGGCGTGAAGGCAATTATCGGGCAAGGCCTGTCCTGATGAATCGCGGCCACTTACCTCAGCAGGGCGTTTTCAAAGAGGGCGCGCAGAAGGTCGGCGAGGAACAAGACGGCAACGCCAAGGAACAGAAGTAGGTTGTTGGCAGTGAGGACTGCGGACAACCTGGCAGGCGCACGAAAGGGGGAAGCGCCGGTTGGGCCGGATGTAGAGGGCCTGCGACGCTCCCGGAACCAGACGAGGTAGAACATCCAGACGGCCAGGGCGATCTTGATGCCCAGGACAACGCCGTAGGCCACCGTGGCGTGGCCGGAGGTGAGCCTGACGATGCTCAGGATGACGCCGGTTACCAGCAGGACGGTGATGGCGACGTCCACAAGGTTGCGGAACTCCTGGCCTGCCAGGCGGGAGACTGCGGCGGCCTGGGGATTGCCGCTGAGGGCGGGGCGCAAGACGGTGAGGAAGAGGATGCTGCCCCCCACCCAAGCGACCGCGCCCAGCAGGTGGAGCCAGCGAATGATGAGCAGGAACCATTCACTTGGGGACATGGGTCGCGGTCACAGTTGCAGCATCTCCAGGATGAAGGTGTCCAGCCGTTGCTCGTCTATCTGGCCGATCCATTTCTTGTAGATGTGGCCGTCGCGGGTGATGAAGTAGGTGGCGGGCAGGCCGGTGATCTCGTAGCTAAGCGTGAGTTTGCCGTCTGTATCGGGTCCGGTCATGAAGGTCGTGTTCTGCTGCTGAAGGAACTCCCTGGACTCGTTTTCGGTGTCCTGGACGGCTGCGCCGAAGAGGACGACCCCCTGGGGCGCGTACTTCTCGGCTGCGGCCTGGAGGGCAGGAAACTCGGCGCGGCAGGGCGCACACCAGGAGGCCCAGAAGTTGAGGACCACGGGGCGCCCCTGCTGCTGGGAGAGCGTGAAAGAGCCTTCACCGCCGGAGTACAGCGGGACGGTGAAGTCCGGCGCAGGGCTGAGGCGGAGCCGCTCAGAAGGGCTGGCCCCGACGTGGCGCAGGAGAGGGATGCCGAAAGCGATCAGCGCGCCAAGGCCCAGGAAGGCGGCTGCCACCAGAGAGAGCGGCAGCCAGCGCAGCGCGGGCTTGGTTCGGATGATGGAAGATGGGGTCTCGAGTGGGCTGTTGTTTGCCTGGGCCATAGGTCTATTGTACGTGGGAATGCCCGGCGCCTCAATGCTCGTGCAACAAGGGTAGTGTGTCAGTTTGGCGCTAGCAAGCGTTACTGTTCCCACCCACCCTGGGGCGCAAGCCTTGCGCCCCTACGGTGACGCCCCCAGCAGCCCCCGGCGGGGAACGCGGTCCCCTTGCACCTTCCTGGAATGGGGCAAATGATACGCTACCGCACCAAGTCTCCCTTGGCTCATCTCAGTGCCTGCCACGGATACGGCCTTGCGTTAGTCGCGTACTGGGGTAGGCGCGCGGGCAGGGGCCAGGGACCGCTTCATGACCCGGAGGGCTATGGCTGGGTGGACGGTGGCCAGGAGGCCGCAGGCGTACATGATGTAGTGCCTGTCCACATAGAGCTCGGGGTGTTTGGGACGCAAGGAGCTGGGGTTGGCGGTCTCGTACAGGCCGGCGTAGAGAGGCGTGTGGGGGGCGTCGCCAAAGGCGAAGACGCCGCCGGTGCCGACGACGGCCTTCACTTCGGTGAGGTCTTTCCCGGCCTGAGCAGCGCCGGCTATGGCATCGTCGTACACCAGTAGACCGGCGTGGCGCTCCATGGCCATCCAGGCTGCGGCGGTGGCCATGTCGCGGTCCATTTCGAGCTCTTTGACGGTGTTGGGCAAGGTGTTTGTGTGGGAGGAGAGGTACTGGGCCCGGACGGTTGCTTCGTCGCCGTCCAAGGCGGAGGCGATGGCGGGTGGGATGATGACGCGGTAGCGGTGGGCGGCCTCGATAAGGGACGTGGCGCTGACGCGCAGGCCCAGGTCGCCCTCAACGGTGCGCTTGGCGAACGGTTCCGGCAGGCCGCTGATGGGGATGGAGGGATCGGTGGGGTCGCCGGTGCATGCGGAGTGGACGTCGGTGGTGGCGCCGCCGATGTCAATGACGACGGTGTCGCCGAGGCCCGGCTCGCCCTCGGTCCCCTTTGCCAGCAACTCGGTCATCTTCAGGACGGCCATGGGCGTGGGCATGACCACGCTGCCGACGTAGCGGGCGGCTTGGTCAAGCCCTTTGGCTTTGACGATGTGCTTGATGAAGACTTCCTGGATGACCTTGCGGGCCGGCTCCACGTTGAGCTTGTTGAGCGCCGGCATGACGTTGTCGCAGGCGTAGGTGGGCTGGCCGGCCTTTCGGAGGACATCGCAGACCTGGGCGGTCACGTCCCTGTTGCCGGCCACGACGACGGGCGCGTTGACCCTGGAGGCAGCGATCTGGCGGGCGTTCTGGAGGATGACATCGTAGTTGCCGCCGTCCACGCCGCCGGCCAGGAGGATGATGTCCGGGTTGGCCTGCTCCATCTCCAGGACGGACTTGCGGTTGAGGTGGCGCTCCGTGACGGCGACGACCTTGGCGCCTGCGCCCAGAGCGGCGCGGTTGGCGGCCTCGGCGGTGAGGCGTCCAATGAAGCCGACGGCGGCCATGCGCAGGCCGCCAGCGGCGCTGGAGGAGGCCAGGCGAAGGGTGATCTGGTGCTCCTTGACGCCGGTCTGCTCTTTGAGGAGCTGGATGGCGCGGAAGAGGCCCTGGGAGACATCGGAGTCAACGGTGCTGGGGGACTGGGCGCGACCGATGAACCGCTCCTGCTCCAGGTCAACGGCGGATACCTTGGTATAGGTGCTGCCAAAGTCTATGAGAAGGGCAATAGACATGGGCGGCTCACAGCGGGGTAATAGTGAGGCTATTTGCCATTAAGGGTAGCAGGTGAGAGGGCGCTTGGGGAAGTGGTGGTTGTCCTGCCCCCTACGTTTGATGGGTAGCCCGCCGGCTGATTGTAATCTGTTTGTCACATGTGTGGCTTGGGAAGGAAGGGTGATTCCGGACCGGCTGGTCTGGGGCGGCCCGAGAGGAGTGATTTCCACATTTCGTTACCCCGTACCAGATCCAACGTTTCACCCTCATCGTAGTCCTCTCCCGTCAAGGGAGAGGAGATGATTCTCCGCCGCACTAGCGAAACTCGGTAGCACTACATTGGACGGTCTGCAGAGGCTGCAGAGGGAGGCCGGACGTGGCGTGGTTCACGAGGGCATGATAAGCGCAAGCGCGCGGGATGGGGAAGGGGTGGATTGCGGACTTACCGGCTTGTCGCGACAACTCTGGTGTCCGTGCAACGAAAGCCGGGGCGATTTAGACGTAGGGGCGGGTTTCAAACCCGCCCCTACAAAGCATTGCACTGTGGAGTGCGTCAACCAGCCATGATCATCGCGACTGCGGCTTTCTACTTTGCCGGCGCCTGGGGAAGAGGAGACTCCAGGTACTTGAACAGGTCATCCTCAGAGGAGAGGACAACAGTTGAGTTTTGAGCAAGGAACTTCTTGTACGCCTCCAGGCTGCGCTGGAAGGCGTAGAACTCCGGATCCTGCTCCAGTGCGTCGGCGAAGATAGCGATGGCCTGCGCCTCGCCCTCGCCGCGCGCCTGGTTGGCTTGCCGCTCGGCCTCGGCGCGAACGATGGTCACCTGCCGGTCAACGTCGGCGGTGATCGTGTTGTTCTGTTGCTCTCCCTCGGCACGCAACCGCTGCGCCTGCACGCTGCGTTCGGTGCGCATCCTGTTGAACACGGCTTCCTCCACGCTCGTGGGGAAGTCTGCGGCCTTGATTCGAACGTCCACGACCTCGATGCCGAAATCGTTTTCGGCCGATTTCACAGCAAGGTTCACGCCGTCAATGACTTCGCGTGTGAGCGCCTCCCTGGTGTCATGGCCGTCCGGCGTCTTCTTGGGATCGACCCGGATGGTGCCGTCCGGTTGGGTCGTGATGATCCCACCGATGATGTCCGTGCGGTCCTTATCGGCCACAACCCTGCGTATCTCTGAGACCACGATCTGAGAAATACGGCTTTCGGCATTGAACTCGTCTCGCAGGGACAGCATAAACCGCCTTGCGTCCAATATGCGATACCTCACGTAGGCGTCTATCTCCAGGATTTGCTTCTCACGGTCCTGCATGGGCTCCGTGCGGACGTCAATACGCAGCAGCCGCTTGTCGAAGCGGGTCACGTCTTCAACAAAGGGGGTCTTCACCTCCAGGCCGGGTGTGATGATAATGCGCTGGATTTCGCCGAAGCGGGTAACCACCGCATACTGCGTCTGGTCCACAATGAACAGCGACTGGCGTATGAGGATGAAGACACCCGCCAGCAGGATAACAGCGATGAGCAGGATCCTCACGATGGGCCTCTACTTCTGTGCCTGTTGGACGTTGAGGATGGGCAGCAGGTTTCCGCCTGCCTCGGGCGCGACGATAAACTTGGTGATTCCGGGCAGGATTTCTTCCATGGCCTCCAGGTAGAGTCGCTGGCGGGTGACCTCTTTGGAGCCCTGGTACTCTTTGAGGACGGACAAGAAACGGGACGCCTCGCCCGTGGCCTTCAGGATGCGCTCTTGCTTGAACGCCTCGGCAGCCTGGGTAATCTTCTGCGCATCGCCCCTGGCCCGGGGGAGCCTGTCTTGCTGGTAGGCGAGGGCCTCGTTGATCCTGGCCTCCTGGTCCACCCGGGCGCGCACCACGTCGTCAAATGCTTCCCGGACTTCGTTCGGCGGCCGTACGCTTTGCAATCGGACTTCCAGGACTTCGATACCGGAGCCGTAGCTGTCCAGGATGCTCCTCAAGAGGATGCGCGTCTCTGCCTGCACCGCCTCCCGGTTGATGGTCAGCACATCGTCAATAGAGCGCTGGCCCACCACCTGCCGCAATGCCGCTTCCGTTGCATCCCTTAGCGTTTGACCATCCGGGGAGCCTATCCGCACACCCCGCTCAGGGTCGCCCGGGTCGTCCACGTTGAAGAGGAAGTCAAAGAGGTTATTGATGCGGTACTGGACGACGACCTGCACATCTGCGATGTTGAGGTCGCCAGTGATCATCAGTGATTCCGAAGGTATGTCCGTGCTCTGGCCGCCCTCCACGCTGCGGAAGCCCATCTCAATGTTCTTGGTTGCGGTGACGGATTCCTTGGCCACGTTGCCGATAGGCCTGGGCCAGAACCAGTGTAGCCCCGATTCCTGCTGGGAGATGTACTCGCCAAAGAGGCGCAGGGCTGCCCGCTCCGTTGGCTGCACCTGGTAGAACCCTGTAGCAAACCAGATGGCAACGCCGATACCCAGAATGACCACCAGGACGAACGCAGCACTGCCTCCACCGCCAATCCGTTTCAGGATAGGCTCGAAAGGCTTCTTGATGCTCGCCAGGAGCTTGTCTATGTCGATTTCTGGGTTGGGACGCGGTTGCTGGTACATGTACTCGTATGTCTGGGACTAATTCGGATATTGCAACGGGAGATATTATGTACCATGCCGAACGTACTGGCAAGCATATTCCGCGCCGGCCTCGCGGCATTCAGTACCCTTTGCCCCGCTACAGCGGCAGCGGCGGCTGCTCCGGCTCGCCCTGCTCTTCGGCGATGAGGGCTTCGGCGTGGCGAAGCAGCGTTTCGGCGCGGCCGGGCGGCGTGCTGCGAGCGTCCAGGTACAGGCGCAGCGCCTGGGTGGGCGTGAGGCCGCGCGAGGCCTCCGGCGCCAGGCGCGTGCGGTTGGGCCGCTCCACGTTGCGGTGGATGGCGGCGACGTGGTGGGCGCCGGCCAGGGCGGCGCGGACATCCTGCTCGCGGAAGGCGCGGTCCAGCTCTTCGGGGAGCGCGACGATGACGCGGACGACGGCGTCGCGGATATCGGTGCGGGCGATGGCGTCCAGCACGCGCCGGGTGGGGTCGTCGCCGCTTCGCACCGCGACCTCCACGGTGACGAAGGGGCGGGCATGCACAGGCTGGAAGCGGTAGTCCTCGAGGCGCCGGCCCTGGGGGAGCTTCGGGTCAAGCTCCACCAGGCAGAAGCCCTTGGCCTCCCGCTCCTCGGAGAAGTCCACGCGCTGGAGGCTGCCGGCGTAGGCGACGAAGGGAAGACCTAACCCCTTGCCCCTTCCCTCTAGGGGAAGGGGATTGTAGGCGAGCGCCTGGTGCTTGTGGACGTGGCCGAGGGCGACGTAGTCCAGGCGCGGGCTGGCGAGGGTGGAGAGCATGAGGACGGGATCCCGGCCCAGCATCATGGAGCGCTCCGTGCCGGTAGTTGCGCCGCTCACAGTGGCGTGGCCCACGAGAACGGCGGGAAGGGTCGGGTCGAGGGCGTCCAGCTCCTGCTGGACGAGGCTGGTGAGTGTCTCCTGAAGGCGGGCGTTGATCTCGTCCAGGGTGAGGTCGCGGGTGTCCTCCCGGGCGAGGTACTGGCTGCGGCGAATCCAGGGCAGCGCGACGACCTGGAGGGGGCCGCTGGGGGTAGGGACGACCGTGGTGCCGATGTGGTCGGCGACGAAGACGCGCTGCACGTCCAGTGTGGGGAAGATCTCCAGGGCGGAGGCGCGCCCGGCCACGGCGGGCAGGTCGTGGTTGCCGGTGAGGAGGAAGACGGGGATGCCCTCGTTGGCGAGCTTTGCGACGCGGCGGGCGAACTCGCGCTGGTGGGTCTGGGAGGGATCGCGGGACTTGTAGGCGTCGCCGGCGAAGAGGACGGCGTCAACGCGCTCTCGGAGGGCGAAGTCCACCAGCTCGTCGTAGGCGGCGAGGAAGTCCAGGAGGCGCGTGGAGAGGCCGGTCTGGGGGTCGGGCCGGCCGTAGTTCTCGACGCCTATGTGGAGGTCAGCGAAGTGGAGGAGACGGATACCTCACCCCCTGGCCCCCTCCCCTACAGTGGGAGGGGGAAGAGTACGGGCAGACGGGCATAGCGAGACGGGCGCACGGGCATTCGGGCATAGGGCAGGACGATGGGACGGCGGGTGAGGCATAGAGCGGTTTGATTGTCCTCCTGTGGGATTGATTGGATTTTCGTGAAAAGTTGCGGGCCGGCGGGCAGACGGGCAGGCGGACAAAGGGAGATGGGCAAGCCGGCATTCGGGCATAGGGCATAAGGCATGCTGGACTTGGGCAGTGCCGCGCGCGGGGAAACCGGCGCTGGGGACAGCATAGCAGGGCGGGCGCGGGATGCGGAAGGGGCGAGGGGCGACCTAACCCCCTGGCCCCCTTCCCTGAAGGGAAGGGGGGAAAACGGAAAGGGGAAGGGGGAGAGACCTCTCCCTCCGGCTCCCACTCCTGAAGGGGGAGGAAGGGCTATTGTCTGGGCTGGCGACGGCCGACCTAACCCTTGCCTCTTCCCGTCGCGGGAAGGGGGGTCATTGGCTAGCGCAATGGCCTGAGACGGTGGCGGCCTGGCTCGACGACAACGAAGAGGTTGTGCAACTCGTCTTCGGTATGCTCTGCCAGGACGCGAAGGATCTGGCTATGAACTTGGGGAGCGTTGAGGGGGCTCATCCGCAGGAAGATGATGCCTGAAGAGGGGGCTTAGTGGAGGTACGTAAGCGTTCCGTAATCTGAGTCGCGAGTCAGCATGATGCGCCGGGTGCTGAAGGCGTGACGCAGGATTTCAGGGTCAGGAGTGGCAGAGAGGCCGACGTCATAGACGGTCACTACGTCGTGACCATGCTGGCGAAGGAAGGCAACCGTGGGAAAGTAGACGTCTTCATCCGAAAGGAGCCGCATGTGCTGCTAAGCCTGGAGAAGATGCACTTCTTCGTTCTTTATGAGCTGGGTGGCGTAGTGGATGCAGGCTTGTACGTCTTCAGGGGTGAGGGAAGGGTAGTACTCCCTGCTGATAATGTCAAAGGACATGCCTGCCTCTACCAGTTCCAGGACGGCATAGACGGGGATGCGTGTGCCGGCCACGCAGGGCCGCCCGCCGAGGATGTCAGGGCTAACTGAGATGCGCGGGGTTTCCATGAGTGAAGCCTCCTGTGCTGGGGCGTGTGCCTTCAGGATACAGGATGGGCATGGGAGGCGGAAGGGGCGACCTAACCCCTGGCCCCTTCCCTAAAGGGAAGGGGGACTGAGACGTGGGCAGGGGCCAGAGACGCGGGCAGGAAGACCCTGCCCCTACAGAAGGCGGGAAGGGGGACTTTCAAGCATCCGGCAAAAGCTGCAGGCTGTCCACGTGGCGAGGGCGCAGGATGCTGAAATGGCGGTGGTCAAGGGTGGCCAGCTTTGGCTCGTTGAGGCGCTCGACGATGGCCAGCACAGCGGCATCAACAAAGCCGATGTCTGCATCTTCGTAGCGACTGCAAAGCTCGTGGACTCGCCGGAAATCCGGCGGCTGGAGGTCTTCAACGCGATAGGCCCCGGCGATGATGTCGTCCAGGAGGGCCGCGAAGATGCCGGGGTGCATGCGAACATGCACCAGGTAGTCAACCTCTACAAGGACCGGAGATGGAATAACCAGCGCTTCACCTGCCGACGCAATGAGGGCGCTGCAAGCTGCGTGATCGGCATCGGTGCGATCAAGGGAGGCGTACAGAGGGCCGGTGTCAAGGATCAGCGCCACGAGCGGGGCTCCGGGCGAAAGTCCGCTGAGCGGCGGGCAGTGTCCGTGTGTCCAGAAGCGCCGATTCCGAGGCTCTTGGGTTTGGGACGATACGAGCGAGCTTTCTCTTCCAGGGCTTCCCTTACGAGGGCGGCCATGGAGGTGCGCCGCTCCGCGGCCATGAGGCGCAGGCGCTCCAGCAGTTCATCCGGGATGGAGATGGTGGTGCGTTCCATAGCATCATGGTAGCAGCGGTGATGGCAGGGAGCAAGGGGCCGACCTCACCCTCCGGCTCCCTCCCCTGAAGGGGGAGGGAGGGCGCTCTTGCCTTCCTGCGTGGCGCGCATCCGGCGGTGAACGCCGCGATGTTTCTCGGTGACTGGTTTGTAGCCGGCGCAGGCCTGGATGTCCTCTGGAGTGAGGTTGGGGTAGTAGTCTTTGGGGATTTCTTCCACGGATGCGCCGGACCGCAGGAGCTCCTGCACCATGTAGACGGGGATGCGCGTGCCAGCAACGCATGGGCGTCCGCCGTGGATTTCGGGGTTGATGGTGATGCGAGGGTGAGCCATACGTACTTCCGAAATGCGGTTTACCACAGCGAGAAAGAGAAGATCACGCGCCAAATAATAGCGTGGCGATTTCGCGATGACGATCTATGACGCTGTGGAGATCGTAAACATCTTCTGCCGTCATTACCGTGGTCACGGAGCCGATCTCATGGAATGTACCTGAGAAGTAAGGAACCAAGAGTTGCGAAGCCTTCACCTTGTCCCTTTCGTCCGTGACAACAAGAAAGAGCCGCGCACGCCACAGGTCGTGGGCATGTTTCAACTTGGCCAACGCTTCAACCACATTGCCTTTGTGCTGGACTTCAAAACAATGAGAGGCCCTGGGCAAGGCTTCGGAATCCTTCCAGACTACATCGTAACGATACATCGCTTCGCGATACTCGCCCTTTGCAAACTTCCTAAGGATGTGGCCGATGTCAATGAGTTTGTCCTGGACTTCCTGGTGGATATGTTGTTGTTGCTGGCGTTCTTCGGGGGTCAGCGCTACATCTGAAGTAAATGGCTTGTTTGCTTGTTGCACCAGCATGTCCAACTGGTCACGCTCTTTTTCAAGCCGTAGTCGCCCTTTCTCCGTTATCCGCCAGATGCCTTGACGGCCAACAGCGCGCCAGTGAGCAAGCTCAGCCTTCTCAACAAGCCTTTGCCTGACCCATTGCACCCGGTTCTCCCAGGTTGTGTCCTTGCTGCTATGAGGACGGATAAGCTCTTCATCAGTAATCTGCGGAAAATAGCTGGCGACCCGCCGATAAATTTCGCCATTGCGAATGCTGACTTCGCCACCTGCGTCGGCGATCTCTTTGAGCAAAGGGAGTTCAATGGCCTTGTTTGGTGGGTATGGCATTGGTATGACGTCGGGATTTCGCGCTGAATTGCCCCGAGCATACCATTTGTTCTCCGTTTGGTCCACCCGAAAAGTGACCTTGGAAGGCTTCATGGCCTCTTTCCCCGCGAAGCCATTCCCCTACCAGTTAAAGTGAAGCTCTATTGTGTCGCCCTCCCACGGGAGAGACTCAACCCATGCCCAGACTTCTGATTCCTCCCGGTCAGTCCAATCTCTGGCCTCGGCGAAGTCCTCAAGCATTTGCCGCACATGCTCCTTCTCAAAGCCTCCCCAGCTATTGCTTTCGCCGCCCATGTAGCCGTTGACATTGGCTTCTTCAGCCAGCCGCCAGGCAAAGTCGTAGGCGTGCCCGTCCGGGCGGTCCAGGTATTGAATCGAGATGATACCGATGTCCAGTCCCATGGTTAACCTCCTGGTCGTTTGGACCAGGGATTGTATCGGACCCTGGGGCGTTTGAGAGGACCCCTGTCAAGCTGGACCAAAACAGTTGATGGGCAAAAAGGGACGGGGCAGGTCTCCTCGCCCATGCCAGCGGGGGTGGCAGGCAGGGGGAGATGGGCGCAAGCCTTGCGCCCCTACGGATGGCGCCGCGTGGTTGGCGCAGGCAAACGTAGGGGCGACGCATGCGTCGCCCCTACGGGTGTAACCCCATCCTCAATCCTTCCCCCGCAAGGGGGGAAGGAAGATTGGCTTACTGGCCCGACCAGGTGTCGGTGGCGGTGGTCTTGGTGATCTCGTTGGTCCAGGTGATCTTCTGGAAGGTGAAGGAGACCTCTTCTTGCTGGATGCTTCCGAGGCCAGCGCCGGACTTCTCCAGGACGTGCGGGATGACGAAGGTCCGCCGCGCCTCGCCGGCGGAGGTGAGGACTTCGGGATTGAAGCCGAAGACGCTGATGCCGGAGATGAGGACGTTTTCGAGCTCGATCTTGTAGTAGCGCTCCTCTGCGCCGGCGTCGTTGTCGCGGTAGAGATCAAGGGTGACGGTGAGGGGCGTGCCGTTGATGTAGGCCTTGGCAAGCAGGGGGCTTGCTTTGTCAATGCGCTTGAGGAAGATAATGGGTTGGTATTGCCGCCTGCCGGTTGCCATGCCGCTGGCCTGGTCGCGGGGGGACTTGACATCGTAGCTGAAGCTGAGGACTTCGATGGCGCCCTCTTTGCCGCGGGCGGTGACCTCGCCCTCGAGCTTTGCGCCGGCGGAGGCGATGCGCATGACCATGCAGGGATCGCAGACGCCGCCGGACGCGGCGGGGGCGGGAGCGGTCCCGGCGGCGCCGGTAGCAAGCCGGGAGTCTGAGGCGACGGCGGTCTGGCGCGCGGCCACGGGGGCAGGCGCGGGTGTGGGCGTAGGCGTGGCAGCGGCGGCCCGGGTTGGGGCGGTGGGCGTGGGCTCGGCGGCGGTGGGGC
>JACQUI010000224.1 GCA_016210395.1 Chloroflexota bacterium
ACCCCCAGCAGCCCCCGGGCAAGGCCCCTCAAGGGAGAGGCGAACCCTCTGATAGGGCGCAAGCTTTGCGCCCCTACGACTATGACGTCGTGGACATTTGCCAACCCCGTAGAGGCGACGCATGCGTCGCCTCTACGGCAGGCGATTGCTAAGCGCCCGCCATGAACGTCTTCTTGAAGCCGACAATCGCTTCCGTCAGCGCCTTCTCATTGTCGGCGTCTATGTCAAACGTGGTGGCAATCTTCTGCAGCACCTGCGGATGCGTGCTCTCCATGTAGGAGTGGAACGCCGTCTCGAACGGCTGCATCCGGTTGATGGGCAGGTCGTCCAGGTGGCCGTTAACCACCGCGTACAGGATGGCTACCTGCTTTTCCATGGAAAGCGGCTGGTACTGCGGCTGCTTCAGGACCTCGGTGATGCGCTGGCCGCGCTCGAGCTGCGACCGCGTGGCGGGGTCCAGGTCCGCCGTGCCGAACTGGGCGAAGGTGACCAGCTCACGATACTGGGCCAGGTCCAGGCGCAGGCGCCCGGCCACACGCCGCATGGCCCGCCTCTGGGCGGAGCCGCCGACACGGGACACCGAGAGACCGGCGTTTACTGCGGGCCGGGTGCCGGCGTTGAACAGGTCGGTCTCCAGGTAAATCTGGCCATCGGTGATGGAGATGACGTTCGTCGGAATGTAGGCGGAAACGTCTGCAGCCAGGGTCTCGATGATCGGCAGGGCCGTCAGAGATCCGCCGCCATGCTCCTTATCCAGGCGCGCCGCGCGCTCCAGCAGGCGGCTGTGCAGGTAGAAGACGTCGCCGGGGTAGGCTTCGCGCCCTGGGGGGCGGCGCAGCAGCAGCGAGAGCTGGCGGTAGGCCCAGGCGTGCTTAGAGAGGTCGTCGTAAATGATTAGGGCATCCTTGCCGGCCTCCATGAACTCCTCGCCCATAGAGCAGCCGGTGTACGGGGCCATGTACTGGAGCGCGACGGGATCGGAGGCGTTGGCCGCCACCACGATGGTGTGCTCCATGGCGCCGTATTGCTCCAGCATGGCCACCGTCTGGGCCACCTTGCCCACGCGCTGGCCGACGGCGACGTAGATGCAGATGAGGTCGCCGCCCTTCTGATTGATAATCGTGTCCAGGGCGATGGCGCTCTTGCCGGTGGAGCGGTCGCCGATGATCAGCTCGCGCTGGCCGCGTCCGATGGGGATCATGCCGTCTATGGCCTTGATGCCCGTCTGCACCGGCACGTTGACCCCCTGGCGGGACACGACGTTGGGGGCCACCCGCTCCACGGCCCGGGTGCGGTCCGTCTTGATGGGGCCTTTGCCGTCCACCGGCCGGCCCAGGGCGTCCACCACGCGGCCAATGAGGGCATTGCCCACAGGCACCTCGGCGATGCGCCCCGTGGAGCGGACCTCGTCGCCTTCTTTGAGCACGGAGTCGTCGCCCAGGATGACGGAGGAGACGCTGTCCTCTTCCAGGTTCATGGCCATGCCGATGACGTTGCCTGGGAACTGGAGCAGCTCCGTATAGCGGACGCCGGAGAGGCCGTGGATGCGGGCGATGCCGTCGCCGACCTCGGTGACGACGCCCACGTCCACCATGCTGACTGCGCCGCCGAACTCCTGGATCTGGCGTTTGATGACGGCAGCGATGTCTTGGCCGCGTGTTGTCATGAACTCACCTCAGTGTGTACCAACAGTCGTTTCAGAATCTTCCTCCCCCACTTGCGGGGGAGGATTGAGGTGGGGGGGTGCGTCACCCCCATCCCTTCGCTTCGATCGAGGGGCAGGCTCTAACCTTCCCCGTCAAAAGGGGGAAGGAACAAGCTGCGTCATCCCCGCGCCTCTGCAAGATGACGCTTCAGGGCTATGAGCCGCCCGCGAAGCGAACCGTCTATGATGCGGTCGCCCACCCGGGCCATGACGCCGCCCATGATCTCGGCATCAACCCGTGCTGTGATGACCACCTGGCTGCCGATCATGCCCTCTAGCTGGGCCTTGATACGCTGCTCCTGGTCGCCTTGAAGCGGCACGGCGGTCGTCACCAGGGCCCGGACCCTCCCGTAGTGGGCGTCGGCAAGGGCCTGGAACTCCTCAATGAGGCCCGGCAGCAGGCCGATGCGGTCGCGGCTGGCCAGCAAGCTCAAGAGGTTCAGCGCCAGCGGGTGCACGCCTGAGACCGCGCCCCGGACCATGGCCACCTTCTGCGCCACGGTCAGCTTCGGGAACTTCAGGGCGTCATAGAGGCCCCGGGACTGAAGCGCGCCATGAGCGCGGGACAGGTCCGCGCCCCACTGCTCGATGAGCGAGGCGTCGCGGGCCAGCTCAAAGGCTGCGCGGGCGTACCGCTTGGCGGAGGGAGTCTTGGCCATCGCCTAGCTCCTCCGCCCTGCCGCGCCGCCCTCTTGCAGCACCTGGTTGATGATGTCCCTGTGCGCCTGCGCATCCAGAGACCGGCGCACCACGCGCTCTGCAGCCGCAATGGCGAGATCACTAAAGTGGGCGCGCACCTCTTCCACCGCAAGGTCGCGCTCGCGCTGGATCTCCGCCCGCGCCTTGGCAAGCTCCTCCTGCACCAGCTTGTTGGCCCGCTCCTTCTGCTCCTGCTCATACTGAGCAATACGCTTCTGGGCCTCCTCAAACTGGGCCTGGTTGGCGCGACGGGCCTCGGCAAGCTGCTGCTCAAACGCAGCCTGCCGCTCCGACGCTTCCTTCTGCACGCGCTCCGCCTGCTCAAGGCTCTCCTTGATGCGGGTTGAACGCTGGTCCAGCGCCCGGAGTATGGGCTTGTACGCCACCAGGTACAGCAACACCAACAGGATGGTGAAGTTGACGAGATAGGTTATGAGAGTTGGCAGATGGAAACCTAGCTGGTCCATGCCCACCCTTCCTACTACAGTTTAGGCCCCAAGGCGAAGGCCCAGCCTACGCCACGAACAAGAGAATGATGGAAACAACGAGAGCGTAAATACCCAGGGCTTCTGCGAAGGCGATGGCCAGGATCATGTTGGTGGCGATGGGCCCCCTGGCCTCCGGGGTGCGGCCAATGGCGTTCAATGCGCCGGCGCCCAGGATGCCAATGCCGATGCCGGGCCCCAGCATCCCAAGCCCGCCCGCAATCCCTGCGGCCAACAGTTTTGCTGCCTCTGCGTCCATGTGTCCTCCTTAGTG
>JACQUI010000225.1 GCA_016210395.1 Chloroflexota bacterium
CGGTAGACGCTGGCGTAGCGGATGTACCCGACGCGGTCCAGGCCCTTGAGCCGCTCCATGACCAACTCGCCAATGGTGGAGGAGGCGACCTCCTGCTTGCCGATGCGGAGAAGCTGCGCCTCGATGTCGTTGACCAGGCGGTCCAGGGCGCCGGTGGGCAGGGGGCGCTTGGCGCAGGCGAGGCGCACGCTGTTAAAGAGCTTCTGCCGCTGGAACTCCTCCCGGCGTCCGTCCCGCTTGACCACCAGCAGGCTGGTGGTCTGCACCCGCTCGTAGGTGGTAAATCGCTGCCGACACCCCAGGCACTCCCGCCTGCGGCGTACGCCGTCGCCCGTATCCCGGGAGTCGATGACCTTGGAGTCGTTGTGCCCACAGTGAGGGCAGAGCATCCTCTGGTAACCCGCCCTGGTTATAAGCACTATGCCTAGTGCCTGTTCAGCCTGTTCATCCGACTGCTTGTGGGACTTTATGGCTGAGCACCAGAATTGTCCGCCTCTTGGAGGCGTTTGTCAATAAGGGAAAGGCAGTAGTTTTTGTCTTTGGCGCGCATGTGGCGGATGGCGGGGAAACGTCATGCGAGAGAGGTTGGGCGCATGTTCGCGGACACGGAGGAAAAAGCAGGGCAGGGCAGCGAAGGGAGAAGCCCTAGGTAGTCCTCAGACGCCGCAAGCTGCCGAAGACTGCCGTAATGCCCGCGGTCGCCACGCCCACCAGGATGCTCCCCAGCAGCACGGCAGGGCCGGCGCCCAGCAGTCCTGCGGCAAAGCCGCTGATGACGCCGCCAAGGGATGGCGCGCCCGCGCTGAACATGGTGGAAACCGCAGTGGTGCGGCCTCGCAGATGGTCCGGCGTCAGTGTCTGGACCATGGTCTGCCGGATGACAACGCCCAGGGCGTCGAGATAGCCGAGGGCGGCGGCGAAAAGGAGGGACAGGGCAAACCAGGTGGACCAGCCGAATCCGGCCAGCGCCAGCGCAAAGGCGAACACGCTGGCGATGACGAGAATGCCCGCCCGTCGTACCTTCAGGAGGAGGAGCGTGCTTGCCCCCAGCAGCGCGCCCAGAGCAGGGGCCGCGTTCAACGCGCCAAAGCCTGTCTCGCCGACAGCCAGAATGTCCTTGGCGAAGATGGGCAAGAGCACCTGATAGTTGCCAAAGACCGTGGCGCCCACGTCCAGCAACACCAGGGCCATGATGACCCTGGCGGAGAGGAAGAACCGCAGCCCTTCTACGATGGCAGTGGGACGCAGCGAGGGCCTGTGCTCCGCCGGCCCCCTGGGCGCAGCCAGGACCGCCACTGCGATGAGAGCCGGAACAAACAGCGCTGCGTTCACGAAGTACACCGATGCTGTCCCAGTCCAGCCCAGCAGCAGGCCGCCCAACAGGGGCCCCAGCAATGGACCCCTGGAAGAGCGTTGTCAGGAGGGTGATTGCGTTCATCAAATGCGTCCTGGGCACCAGGTGCGGGATAAGCGCCATTCGAGCGGGGTTGTTGAAGATGTTGAGGCTGGAGGATGCCGCCGTAGCGGCATAGATGTGCCACACCTCAATAAGTCCCGTGGCGGTCAAGACGCCCAGGACGAGGGCTAGCGCAAGATTCAGCGCGTAGATGATGAGGATGAGCAGCTTGCGGTCAATGGCGTCAGCCACGGCGCCGCCGATGAGGCCCAGGGAGAAAAAGGGGACCGCCTGGAACAGTCCTGTTATTCCGAGCTGCACCGCCGACCCGGACAGATCGTACACCTGCCACAGGTTGGCCATTTGCCGCATGGTCATGCCCATGGAGGTGAAGGCGACGCTCACCCACAGGAGGGAAAAGTTGCGGAAGGCGAGGGCGGCCCAGGGTCGCAAGCGAAGCTCCGGCGCTTCGGCGACGCTGGTTCTGTCTAGCGGCGGACTACCTGGAGGATCGTCTGACGTCTTTGAGTCGCGGGAGGCGTCAGAATGGGAAGAAGAGTGGCTACCGTCGTTCTCAGACATGGCGGCTCATTGTACCACAGGCATGGCGGCGGAGGCAGAGTTCCGCTACGCAAAGGAAGGCTAGGGCAGGGGCACGCCGGAGACGACCCCTACCTCAATTCTCCCCCAGAGGGGGAGGAGGCTCTGGCCTAGCTGCCGCCGTGGCACTTCTTGTACTTCTTGCCGCTGCCGCAGGGGCAGGGGTCGTTGCGGCCGGTCTTGCCGGCAGCAGGGAAGGCTTCGTTGAACTGGCGCTTGTCGGCGGCGCGGGCGGTGCAGTCGGCGCAAGTGCAGGCAGTGGGATGGTCGCTGTACCAGTTGGTGCGTTTCAAGCAGAGGCTCCTTGTGCAGCGGAGGACGACGATTGCGGTTTTCACCCTTGCCCGTCCGACAATTCGGGAGCTTTCCCCACCCGCCCGCCCCAGGGCGCAAGCCTTGCGCCCCTACCG
>JACQUI010000235.1 GCA_016210395.1 Chloroflexota bacterium
GAGCTGATCCGCCGGCTGACGGGCCACGAGGCCCACGCGCTAGTGACGCCGTTGATCACCACGTCTACCGGAACGAAGTTCGGCAAGACGGAGGCGGGCGCAATCTGGCTGGACGCGAAGAAGACATCGCCTTACGACTTCTATCAGTTCTGGTACAACACGCCTGACGCCGACGTCATAAGGTACGTAAAGTTCTTCACGTTGCTGGCTCGACAGGAAATCACTGAATTGGAGGAAGAAGTTCGAGCGCATCCAGAACGCCGCAAGGCACAAGCACGCTTGGCGGACGAAGTCACGCGCATGACTCATGGTGAGGCGGAACTCGGAGAGGCCAAGGCAAGGTCTAAATTGGCCTTTGATCGTGACGTGGCAGCTTTGTCCCAGAGTGAACGCGAGCGAGGCTTTGCTGAAGGTGTGGTGCCTCATAGGGGCACGGGTACGGGTGTAGGTGCGCCAGCAGCGGGCGTTTGGAGGATGCAACAGCGCTTACTAGGCCGTTTCCAGTCCAACGATATCCTGGACAGGCAAGGCATAACAGAATTCGGGGAATTCCGTTCAGACTACCCGCAATGGCATATCAGAACGGGAGACCTTTTGGTAAGCCTTCCTGACCTTCTTGCTGAAATGGGCCTGGCTTCCAGCGTATCGGAGGCAACAAGACTGACCAAGCAAGGTGCCATCACACTTGACGGTCACAAGCTGACGCCAGGACAATGCGATGGTCGGGAGCCAATAGGTATTCGTGAAGGAATGGTCGTCGGCCGAGGCTCAAAGATGTTCAGGAGGATAGTCTTTCGAGAGAATCAGCGCTGATGGCACTCAACTCACCGAATCTGGTCTAGCGCCATCCCGGGCCGAAGCACGTCTCCGTGAGCATCGAGGCGCATCGTGGATGCCCACTCGTCGCTTCGCCTGGCCGACGCCATAGACGGGCGGGTGGTTGTGCTGCGGCGGGGTGCGCGGGAGCGGCGGTTGGTGCGTGTGGAAGAGTAGGATTCACGAAACCCGCAAAGAGAACGACGCCCTCCTATCACCACGCGGCCTTGACAGTGATATAATTCACAAGGCTGCTCAAGTCCACGCTTTGTTGTAAGGAGTAGAACCCTCATGGCTGTCAACCTTCGTATCCCAGGGCCCACACCTTGTCCCGAGGAGGTGCTGGAGGCCGGGGCCAAGCCCATGATCAACCACCGAGGCCCCGAGTTCCGGGAGATGATCAACCGCATCACGGAGCGGCTGCAGAAGCTCTTCTACACCAAGAACGACCTCTTTGTGCTGACCGCATCGGGCACCGGGGCCATGGAAGCGGCTATCGTCAACACACTGTCGCCGGGAGACCGCGTCCTGGTGGTAAGCATTGGCGAGTTCGGCGAACGCTTCGCAGCCGTGGCGCGGGCCTACTGGGCTGACGTGGTTGACCTGAAGTTCGAGCCCGGCACGCCCGCGGACCCCGACGCCATCCGCAAGGTCCTGGCTGCCGACCCCAGGATCAAGGCTGTCCTTGTCACGCACAACGAGACCTCTACGGGCATCACGAACGACATCCCCGCCATCTCCAAGGTGGTCAAGGGCGAGTTCAACAAGCTGTTCATCGTGGATGCCATCAGCAGCATCGGCTCCATCCCCTGCCCGGTGGACGAGTGGAACTTGGACGTGGTCACCAGCGGCTCCCAGAAGGGATGGATGGCCCCTCCCGGCCTGGCCTTCATCAGCATGAGCGAGACGGCCTGGAAGGCGCAGGCCCAGGCCCGGATGCCCCGCTTCTACTTTGACCTGGCCGCCGCAAAGCGGTACCTCCAGCGGGGCCAGACTCCGTGGACGCCTGCGGTGTCCGTGTTCTTCGCCCTGGATGCCTCCCTGGAGCTGATTGACAAGGAAGGCATGGAGAGCGTTTTCACGCGCCATGCGGTGGTAGCCAAGAAGACGCGCGAAGGGGTGAAGTCCCTGGGCCTGAAGCTGCTGGCCGATGAGCGGTACGCCTCCAACACCGTGACCGCCGTGCGCGTGCCGGAAGGCGTCAAGGCCGCCGACATCATCAGCCGGATGGACAAGGAAGAGAACGTGGTGCTTGCCAGCGGCCAAGGCAAGCTGGACGGCAAGATCTTCCGCGTTGGGCACCTGGGGTACTGCTCGGAAGCCGACATCCAGGGCGTTATTGACGGCCTGAAGCGCGTGCTGCCCATGGTGGGATACAAGGGGTAAGCGGGAGCCGGCTATCTCTGATGTAGGGGCTCGACATATCGTGCCCCTATGTTTTGGGGCTTTGGGAGACGCGACCGTACCGAAGAGTCGCTCCATGTCCAAAGACACGCTCTTCAACCCCCGCCCATACGTTATGAATGGCGTATAATAGTCTGCCGCTGCCCAGTCCAGGGCCGCTGATGCGCCGAGCGCCGGGTCATTCGCTTCTGCGCAGGGGAAGGCCGAGAAGTCTGCAAGGCGGCAGTCCAGACGAAGTAGTTATCCCATCAGGCTTGCCCTGGTGTTGTGGCAGGAGAAACCAATGCCCAAGATCCTGGTTGCCGACCGTATTGCAAATGAGGGCGTCGAGGCGCTGAAGCAGCGGGGCGCAGACGTGGACCTCAAGACAGGCTTGCCCAAGGAGGAGCTGAAATCGCTCCTTGGCGGCTATGACGCCCTGATCGTGCGCAGCGAGACACAGGTGACCGCCGACGTCATTGACGCCGGCAAGAAGCTGACGGTTATCGGCCGCGCGGGCGTGGGCGTGGACAACATAGACCTGGAAGCGGCGACGCGCCGGGGCATCGCCGTAGTGAATGCGCCCACGGGCAACACGCTAGCGGCGGCGGAGCACTCCGTGGCGCTGATGCTGGCGCTGGCGCGGCACGTGGCGCAGGCCAACGCCTCCATTCGGGACGGCAAGTGGAACCGCAGCGCCTACGTGGGCGTGGAGCTTCGAGGCAAGGTGCTGGGGATCATTGGCCTGGGGCGCGTAGGGTCGGAGGTGGCGAGGCGGGCCGCCAGCTTCAACATGCACCTCATCGGCTACGACCCCTTTCTGTCCCCGGACTTTGCCCGCAACCTGGGCGTGGAGCTGGTGAGCCTGGAAGACCTGTACAAACGGTCCGACTTCATCACCGTGCACACGCCTATGACCGACACCACGCGCGGCCTCATTGGCGCGGAGGAGCTGGCGATGATGAAAAAGGGCGTGCGGCTCATCAACGTGGCCAGGGGCGGGATCATCGAGGAGAAGGCGCTGCTGGACGACCTGAACAGCAAGGAAGGCAGGGTAGGGGGGGCCGCCATTGACGTGTTCTCCGAGGAGCCGCC
>JACQUI010000228.1 GCA_016210395.1 Chloroflexota bacterium
CCAGTTCGTATCGCGCTGCCCCGAACTGGGTGTGGCAAGTTGCGGCGACACGGTGGAGGAGGCGACGGCAAACCTCAAAGATGCATTGAGAGCATACTTGGAAGCGTTGAGAGAAACAGGGGAATTGCAGCGGGTACTAGAGGAAAAAGGACTAACTGTTGAGTTCCGGCCCCCTGCCAAGAGCATCCAGGCCGATATCCCGAGGGACTCGTTCGTGGCGCTCCTGGAAGAAGAGGTGCATCTGCTACAGACACGGGAAGAAGCGCGTCCATGAAACGAGTTGACAAGGAACATCCTTTTGATGGTCGGACGTTCCTCACGGAAGCTGAGTGGATGACATATCGACGCCGCAACCCTGTCCGATATATCCCCAAACCCACGGCGGACTGTTGTGTCGCATGCGGAAAACTCGGCACAGAAAGCAACCCGCTACAGAATGCCCACCGCATACCGTTTACGAAGGGCGTTGTCGACCTTGCGCTGACTCCCGAATTCCTGGACCGTGACCACAACATAGTTACTGCACATAGGAAGGGATGTAACCAAGGAATGGAACTGGACTTGGATGGTTCAATAAGAATGCTTCAGGAACTGGGTGTAGCGGTACTCCCCTGGTTTTTGCCCTCTCGAACACACGAGAAATGGTCCCAGTGGAAGACCAGCCACTCAGATGGCATAGGCAAACTCGAAAGCAGCCATTAGTTCGGAGTCCTCTGGACAGGAGAGGCCGCGATCCCCAACCCCATGCCAGAAAGAGGCGCAACACATGTCAGACCTGCCACTCAAAGGCATCCGCATCCTGGAGACGTCCGACATCCTGGCCCTGCCCACGGCCATGAGCATCATGGCCGACATGGGCGCGGAGGTCATCCACATCGAGTACGCTCAGCGGCCCAACTTCTACCGCTTCCTGGGCCCCTACGCCGACGGCCGTCCCGGCCCCAACTGGCACGACCGCTCCGCCGCCTTCAACGCTTCCAACCGCAGCAAGCTGAGCCTCACCCTCAACCTGGGCAGCCCCAAGGGCAAAGAGGTCTTCCTGGAGCTGGTCAAAGTCAGCGACGTTGTGGCGGAAAACTTTTCGGCGCGGGTCATGGGCAACTTCGGCCTGGCCTACCCCAACCTGAAGGAAGCCAAGCCGGACATCATCATGCTCTCCAACACCGGCTACGGCCACAGCGGCCCATGGCGGGACTACGTCGGCATGGCCCAGGTCATCGAGGCGGCCACCACGGCACACCTCACCGGCTACCCGGACCGCCTGCCCGGCAAGGCAGGCCAGTCCATCATGGACCTGGTGGTCGCCTGGAACATCGTCAACGCCATCATGCTCGCGCTGCTGCACCGCCAGCGCGCCGGCAAGGGCCAGTGGATTGACCACTCCATGATTCAGGCCTGCGTCCCCCTGGTGGCCGGCCCCCTCATGGACGCCGCCATGAACGGGCGGGACCAGATGCGCCGCGGCAACCGCGACGCCGTCCACGCCCCGCAAGGCTGCTACCCCTGCAAGGGCGACGACGACTGGCTCGCCATCTCCATCACCTCCGATGACGAGTGGGCCAGGTTCGTCGCGGCCATCGGAAGCCCGGCCTGGGCGGCAGATGCCCGCTTCGCCACAGAAGCAGGCCGCATGGCCGCCCACGATGATCTGGACAAGCACATCGCCGCCTGGACCGCCGCGCAGGACAAGGTGCAGGCGATGGAGCTGCTGCAGCAGGCGGGCGTGCCCGCCGGCGCTGTGCTGAAGAACAAAGAGGTGCTGGTCAACCCGCAGTACAAGGCACGGGGTTTCTGGGAGATGGCCGAGCACGCCCCGGAGACGGGCATCGGATCGCGCCTGTACGCCGGACGGCCCTTCAAGCTATCCCGGACCAACGGCCGCGTCCGGCGCGCCACAGCGCCCCTGGCCTACGACAACAAGCACGTGCTGGAGGAGATGCTGGGGCTGGACGAGGACGAGATACTGGACATGGAGGACGAAGGCGTTGCCGCTCCCTACCTCACCGGCGCGGAGGTCGGCGATATGCGCGTGGGCAACATGCCTGCGGGCTACCGCCCCGCCTCACCCACACCGCAGGGCCTGGTGGACCGTGGCGACGCCCAGTCCTTCGACGCCAACTACAACGACGTGCTGGGCCAGAAGGCCGGCGGGCCCAGCGCCGCCAAGGGGAGAATACCGCTGGAGGAGTGACCTGGGGAATCTGTGCGAATGCATTCCATCGGTCACGCTCCCCAACAGTGCATGTCTACCGCTTGTTCAAGCGCTGCGGAGATTTGCCAACTGCTGAGTATCCGTGTACATTGCTGATCATGAAACAAGTGGAAGATATTGGAGAATTGCTTACTATTTCCGAGGCCGCACGGGCCTTGCGCGTCAGCGCCGTCACGGTGCGCCGGCACATTGCTCAAGGTGAGATACGCGCAGTGCGCGTGGGCAGGCAAGTTCGTGTTTCAAAGGAGGCTCTTGCCGCCTTCGTCAAGCCGCTGGCTAAAGGCAAAGCCTCAACGCATGCTTCTAGGCGGCGCACCCAACCCCTCACGTCGGATGACCCCCTCTGGAAACTGGTTGGATCGGCCACCGATGCACCGCCCACCGATTCTTCTCGAAAGTACGACTACCTCGCTGACACAATGGCTCCCCAGCCGAACGCATGAGGACGCAGAGAAGGCCGCTCGCGTTGCGGAAGGCTTTCATTGACTCTTCCGCCTTCCTCTCTTTAGTCAACCCTCACGATGTTCACCATGCGGAAGCTAGGGTTATCTGGACCCGGCTAACCGGGGAACATTGGCGCACTTTCACCTCCAATTTCGTGGTCGCTGAGACCCACGCCCTCTTTCTGGCCCGGATCGGGCGACAGAGAGCCGCTTCCTTCCTCGAACAAATCAACACGAGCGCCACCCTCGTCCTTCGCGTCACCCTCCCAGACGAGCAGGCAGCCACTGCAATCGTCCTCCGGTATGACGATAAAGACTTCTCCCTCACCGACGCTACCAGCTTCGCAATCATGCGTCGCCTGCAAATCCCCTCAGCGTTCACCTTTGACAAGAACTTCAGCCAGTACGGCTTACCTGTCCTCACCGATGCAGATCATCAGGCAAGCCAGCAATAGCGTCGCGATAGGCCGCGCCTTTCGCTCATTACGTCTCTGCCGTGCGCCGCCGGCCCAATATGGCATCTCCTATGTGATTGGCGTAGCATCGCGCCGCCCCAACCCTTGTTCTCCAAGCAGCACCCCAGTATCATGGCTTGCGTCCCGGCGTTGCCGTAGCCTTCACCTATGCACAGGAGTCACGAATGGTCACAGACCTCCCACGCCCCACGTATGGCTCAGACCTCACTGTCTGGATGATGCGGCAGCTCGGCATCCCCTACATTGCATTGAACACCGGCTCCAGCTTCAAGTGGATACAGGACTCCATCGTCAACTACGGCGGCAACCGCTCGCCGGAGATCATCCAGTGCACCCATGAAGAGATCTCCGTCGCCATTGCCCATGTCTACGCCAAGGCCACGGGCAAGCCCATGGTCGCCGCCTGCCACGATGTCGTCGGCCTCCAGCATGCCTCCATGGCCATGTTCAACGCCTACTGCGACCGCGCCCCGGTCATCGTCATCGGCGGCACGGGGCCTATGGACGCCACCACACGACGCCCCGGCATTGACACGCTCCACACGGCGCTGGTGCAGGGCAACCTGGTCCGCGACTTTGTCAAATGGGACGACCAGCCCTCCAGCGTCGCGGCCATCCCAGACTCCTTCCTCCATGCCTACACCACTTCCCTCATCCAGCCCCAAGGGCCCGTCTACGTCTGCTACGACGCCACCCTCCAGGCCGAGCTTGTCGGCGAGAAGATCGAGCTTCCCGTGCTGCCCGGCTACGCCAGGCCCACGCTCATCGGCCCCGACCCGGACGCGGTCCGCACCCTGGCGCGCTGGCTGGTGGATGCCGAAAGGCCGCTGGTCGTCGCCGACTACGCCGGCCAGACGCCCCAGGCTGTCGAGGCGCTGATAGAGTTGGCTGAGATGCTGGCCATGCCGGTGGCCGACCGTGGCGGGCGCTTCAATTTCCCGAATACCCACCCCTTGGAGGTCACGGGGCGGGAAAACGAGATGTTCCGCGACAGGGACATTGTTCTGGCGCTGGAGTCCCGCGACCTGTACGGCCTCCTCCGCACCCGAGGCCCCAGCTACATGCAGGCGCACCCCTTCACACCACCCAACTGCAAGTTCGCCAGCATCTCCCTGTGGGAGCTGCGCGACGGCGGCTGGGCCCAGGACCACCAGCGCCCAACGCCCGCAGACCTCAACATCATGGCGGACCCGGCAGTCGCCCTCCCCATGCTCCTGGAGGAGTGCAGGAAACTGTTGGCCGGCAAGAGCAAGGCCAAATACGAGGCTCGCGCCAGGGCCACCGCGCAACTGCACACCGAGACACGGCAGCGGTGGGCGCAGCAGGCCAGGGAGGGCTGGGACGCGGCTCCGATCTCTACAGGACGTCTGGCCTCAGAGGTCTGGGACGCCATCAAAAGCGACGACTGGGTGCTGGCCAGCGGCGGTCTGGGCGGATGGACGCGGCGGCTGTGGGATTTCACGAAGCCCTACCAGTACCTGGGCGGCTCCGGCGGCCTTGGCCTCGGCTACGGCTATGGCGCAGCAGTCGGCGCGGCGCTGGCCAATCGCGGCAACAGCCGGGTCATCGTCAACCTCCAGGCCGATGGCGATCTGCTCTACACGCCCGGCGCGTTGTGGACTGCCGCCCATCACAAGCTGCCTATCCTCACGGTCATGTTCAACAACCGCAACCTGTTCAACTCCGATGAGCACGCCAGGTCCGTCGCCGTCGAGCGCAAGCGGCCGGTGGAAACCCGGAGCATCGGGGTGCGCATGGCAGACCCCTTTGTTGACTTCGCCAAGCTGGCCGAGGCCCAGGGAGTCTTCGGCATCGGCCCCATCGAGCAGCCGGAGAAGATCGCCCCCGCGTTGCAACAAGCGCTCAAAGTGGTCCGAGACGGCAGCCCCGCCCTCGTAGACATCGTCTGCCAGGACAGGTAGCTTTCTCGTTTCCCAGGGTTTCCGCATTGCCCTTGACACCTGGCTATGGAAGTGCCACCATAGCCCTATTCTTGGCGTACGCGTCCAGGTATTGGCGATTTCTATTGGTTTCCGCATACCGTTTCAAGACTATCCGCCTCTCGCGAACGGGGCCAGCGGCCACCATCCTTCTCAGCAGACCTCGCGCCGGCAACCGCGTCAACCTGCGCATGGCTGAGGAGCTGGCCCTGGCCTCTTCCCATATCAACCAGGACGACTCCTTGCATGCCGTCGTTATCACGGGCGCGGGCGCTGTCTTTTCCACAGGATGGGAGGTCGCGGCAGTATCGTCCCCCTCCGAGCTGCGCCGCTATCAGGCTGCGGGGGCCATTGCCGGTATCCAGAAGCCGGTCATCGCCGCGCTCAACGGCGATGCCATTGGGCAGGGGCTGGAGCTGGCCCTGGCCGCAGACATCCGCCTGGCTGCTTCACACGCCCGCTTCGCCATGCCGCAGGTGCGCCACGGGCTCCTTCCCTGGGACGGCGGCGCCCAGCGCCTGGCCAGAGTGGTTGGGCGCGCCCACGCCTTGCAGATGCTCCTGACGGGAGAGGTCATTGATGCCCGGGCTGCGTTGCGCATCGGCCTAGTGACCAGCGTCGCATCCCCGGAGGACCTGCCTGCGGCGGCTGAGGAGATCCTGGGGCGTGTTCTGGCCGGCGCGCCCATTGCCATGCGCTATGCAAAGGAAGCGGTACGTGAAGGGGCCGAGCTTTCTTTGTCCCAGGGCTTGCACTTGGAGGCAGACCTGTCTATCCTCTTGCAGGGCACAAAAGATCGGGCGGAAGGCATTCGCTCCTTTTTGGAGAGGCGTTCCCCCACGTATAAGGGCGCGTAGCGCCGCGCTACGAAGAGCCCCGCATAGCTTTCGGAGGCATCGGTGAAGGTACGATTGGACCTGCACACCCACATCTGGGAGGCGTCTGGGTTCCAGGACCCAAACCTGGACTGGGCGAACGGTTTCGAAGCATGATGGACCGGCCCGCCGTCTCCTACCGCAAGGAAGGGCCTGTGGCCTGGCTGACCCTGGACAGGCCGCACGTGCTCAACGCATACAACTTGGCCATGCGCGACGACCTGTACGCCGCGCTCGAAGCCGTGCGTGACGATCCGGATGTACGCGGCGTTATCCTTTGCGGCGCGGGCGACAGGGCCTTCTGCGCCGGCGCCGACCTCACGGAGTTCGGCACGGCCCCATCCCAGGCCATCGCACGGCAGGTGCGGTGGGAGCGGGACGTGTGGGGCCTGTTCCTCTGCCTAGACAAGCCGGTCATCGCCGCGCTGCACGGCTTCGTCCTGGGATCGGGCGTAGAAATGGCGCTGCTGTGCGACCTGCGCATCGCAGCGGACGACGCCGTTTTCGGCTTGCCGGAAACAGCCCTGGGCATGGTCCCCGCAGCAGGCGGGACGCAGACGCTGCCAAGGGCTATCGGCCCCTCCAGGGCGCTGGAGTTGCTTTTGACGGGCAAGCGTATTTCTGCCCAGGAAGCGATGGACATCGGCCTGGTAGCGGAGGTAACGCCCAGGCCACAACTGCTCAACAGGTGCCACATGATCATGTCGCGCATACTCGAGGCGGAATCTGAAGCTCTGGCGAATGCCAAGCGCGCTGTGCGGGAAGGCATTGACCTTCCGCTGCGCCAAGCGCTGCAACAAGAGGAGCTTCTTGCGGCCCGCCTGCTTGCCGGCAAGAGAAAGCGGCTGCGCTACGCGCCCAGCCCTAAGGAGAAGCATCCGCCCGCGCCCTCTAGAGCAGGGCCGGACACAGCGGCCGCCTGAAACCTTGGACGCCAGTGCCATTCCTCAGGTATCATGTCAGCCCAGAGGAGTCCAATGAATACAACCGAGTTCCTGACCCTGTCCAGCGCCATCGTGCCCGACCGCCCGGCAATTGTCTTCGAACGCAAGCGCCTGTCGTACGGCACGCTGCAGGAGCGCGTGAACCGTCTGGCGGATGGCCTGGCCAAGAGAGGCGTCGGCGCGGGAGACCGCATCGCCACCATCCAGGTCAACTGCAACGAGCACATCGAAGCCTACTTCGCCGCAGCCAAGCTGGACGCAATCTACGTGCCCATCAACTTCCGCGTCAAGAACGAAGAGTTGAGCTTCATGCTCAAGGACTCCGCTCCAAAGGTGCTGTTCGCCGGCGGGCGGTACTATGACCTGGTGGAGTCGGTCACAAAGGGCGTCAATTCCCTCGACTATCTCATCGGCCTTGAGGGGCCAAGGGACTCGTGGGTCTCCTATGACGACGTCCTGGCCCAAGCAGAGAACGAGGAACGATTCCCCCAGGGTGACGACGACGACACCACCATCATCATGTTCACGGCGGGCACAACGGGCACGCCAAAAGGCGTGATGCTCACCTACAACAGCTTCAGCTCTTACATCATCACCAACGTGCAGCCCGCAGACCCAGAGGTAGAGGAGCGCAACATCCTCACCGTGCCGCTGCACCATATCGCCGGCATGCAGGCCGTCATGTCGGCCATCTACGGCGGGCGCACGCTTATCATCCAGCGCCAGTTCAACCCCGTAGATTGGATGGAGCTGGTACAGCGGGAAAAGGCCAACCGCGCGATGATGGTCCCTACCATGCTGAAGCAGCTCATTGACCACCCGGACTTCCACAAGTACGACCTCTCCAGCCTGCAGGTCATCACCTACGGCGCGGCCCCCATGCCCGTGCCCGTCATCCGCGAAGCCATCCGCAGGCTGCCAAAGACCAAGTTCATCAACGCCTTCGGCCAAACGGAGACCGCATCCACCATCACAATGCTTCCCCCTGAAGACCACGACCTCAGCGGTCCTTCCGAAGAGGTGGAAAAGAAGCTCAAGCGCCTGTCGTCTATCGGCAAGCCACTGGACGACGTCGTCGTCCGCATCGTTGACGAGAACGGCGACGACGTGGAGGAGGGCCAGGTGGGAGAGATCATCGCCAGCGGCCCGCGCCTGATGAAAGGCTACTGGAACCGGGACGACGCCACTAAAGAGACCATGCGCAACGGTTGGCTCTACACGGGCGACCTTGGCTACAGGGACGAAGACGGGTACATCTTCCTGGCAGGCCGCGCCAAGGACTTCATCAAGCGTGGCGGCGAGATGATCTCGCCCGACGAAATAGAGCAGGTGCTCGTGTCCCACCCCTGTGTAGACGAGGCCGCTGTCATCGGCGTGCAGGACGACTACTGGGGGGAGCGCGTGCGCGCCGTGGTGGTCAAGCGCCCCGGCTGCGAGGTCACCGAGCAGGAGCTGATTGAGCATTGCCATGAGCGGCTTGCCAGCTACAAACGGCCGGAGTCGGTGGTGTTTACCAACGAGTTGCCGCGCAACCCTATGGGCAAGGTCCTGAAGCGCGTGCTGCGGGAGGAGTTCAGCCAGCCCGTCACCGCGTAGGCATACTCGATGCCTATCAGCAGGGAAGAGTTTGAGCTGGGCGGACGCACGCCCTTGACCTTCCTGCGGGCGTTCTTCAGAGATAACCAAGACTCTGCCTTTACTGCGCAAGAAATCGCCGGCGCCATCGAAACGGTCGGGTTTCGGATAGAAGCCGTCCATGTCCACGACATTCGGAGGCTTACATGCCTATCTCGCGGCGACAATTCGAGCTTGGCATAACTCCTCAGGTAGAGGAGTGGATGGGGAAGCTCTATGACTTCCTGGCTGACCACAGGAACCAGGCATATAGCGAGAAGGAACTCACAATGAGCCTTCAGGTCAACCCTTCGGTGATGGAGACTGGCCTGCTCGAGTATGCACTGAAAGTCCTTGTCGCCACCGATGCCGTGGACAGCAGGATTGTCGACGGGGAAACGTACTACGCCTTCCAACAGGCCGTAGAAAAAGGGACTTGGCGATCTGCCGTGCCATTCTAGGTTTTGCCCCCTCGCGGCCTGTTCCTTTGCCTCCAGCCGCACACGGATGACTGCGCACGACTCCTCCTCTAACTTCTCTATTAAGAAGGGATCCAGAGTGCACATTCTTCGTACCCCGCGGCCGCTTTTTGTCCTTGCCATAGCCCTTGTTGCCCTTGTCTCATGCTCTTCCGGCGCAGCGCCTTTCGAGCCGCCCCAAGAGCCCACCCCCACAGTCACCATCCTGGCAGAGCCATCACCCACTCCAGGCCTCAGCGGCATCCCCTCTCCATCCCCTACCCTCCCGCCGCTGCCGGCCGGCCACCCCTCCCCAACCGCAACCTTCACGCCGGCGCCTCCTCCGCAAAGCGGCAAGGCCCTGGATGTGGACCGCGAGCGGCTCGCCGTCATAGACCAGCACGCGCTGGCGGCCCCCGACGCGGCTGAGCAGTCCATCAAAGCGCTCGCCACCTATCTAGTTACCCCTGCGCAGAGCGACGTGGAGAAGACGCGGGCCATCTACCGATGGATCACCGAAAACATCGCCTACGACTTCCCTGCCTATCTCAGCGGCGACTACGGCGACCAGCGCGCCGAGGTCGTCCTCAAGCGGCGCACCGCCGTGTGCGCAGGCTACGCCGAGCTCTTCAAGGCCCTTGGCGCGTACGTTGGATTGCAGGTGGAGATCGTTGAGGGCTGGTCCAAGGGCTACGACTACGTGAACACCCGCGTGGACAAGGAGCCCAACCACGCATGGAACGCGGTGCGGCTGAACGGCGCCTGGTATTTGGTGGAGCCGACCTGGGGCGCAGGCAGCATCACTGAAAAGAAGCAGTTCGAGCCCAAGTTCGAGGACTACTATTTCCTCACACCGCCGCAGCAGCTCATCGCAACCCACTTCCCCGTGGATGCGCGGTGGCAATTGCTGTCCACCCCGTTGACCAGGGAGGAGTTCCTGACCGCGCCACGTGTGTGGCCCCGCTTCTTCGATAGCGGCCTGGGTCTCGTCAGCCACAAACGGGCGGTCATCCAGGCAAACAGCGAGGTCGCCGTAACCCTCTCCGCCCCCCAGGACACCCTGGTGCTCACGTCCCTTCACAAGGGTGACACAGAGGTCTCCGACATCATGACCTTTGTGCAACGAGAAGGAGCGGGCTACGGCATCAAGGCGGCGTTTCCGGAGGCCGGCCAGTACCGCCTGACGGTCTACTCCAAGAAGGCTGCCGAGGAAGGCAACTACGTCAGCACCCTGGAGTACACGGTGGACGTGGCCGAAGGCGACCCCAATCACCCAGGCTTTCCCCAGGTGTGGCCCACCTTCTTCGAGAACCGGCTTGGCTTTCGCAGCCACACCGGCGGCATCATCAAAACGGCTGGCGACCTCGAAGTTATCCTATCGGCCCCTGCGGATGTGCTTCTCCTGGCGACGCTAAGCCTGGGAGACCAGGAGCTGCCCGACTCCCACACCTTTGTGCAGCGCGTCGGCGCGGACTACAGCGTGCGCGCCGTGTTCCCGCAGGCGGGCGACTACACCCTCACCATCTTCTCCAAGCGAGCGGCAGACGAAGAGATGTACCACAGCACCCTCGCCTATTCGGTGCAGGCCGGCGCAGGATCGCCGGACCGGTCATTTCCAGAGATCTACGCCACCTTCCGCGAGGCAGGGGCGGTCCTACATGGCCCCTTTGACGGTGCGCTCAAGACGGGCAGCACCTACAGCTTCAAGGTGGCAGTCCCAGGGGCTGAAAAGGTAGCGGTCATCATTGACAACGACTGGCGCTACCTGGACGGCGCTGACGGCGTCTTCCAGGGCAACGTCACCATCAACGGGCG
>JACQUI010000007.1 GCA_016210395.1 Chloroflexota bacterium
CTTCTGAGCCCGCTCTTGGCCGATGACGTACTCCCCCAGCAGCCGGTGTATCTCTTTGGGCACCAGGGGCGGCGGCGATTCCTTCAGCGATGCCGCGGGCGGCGTCTGGTCCTCCGCGACGATACGCCCACAGACTGAAACGCACTGGTCACAGATGAAAACGTTGCTGGTTCCCCGGATAAGCCTCCTCACCTGGCTCTGGGACTTGTTGCAGAAGGAGCAGCGGTAGTCCGGACGACTCCCCTCGTTCACCATAAAAGAGGCCTCTTACTTCTTGTTCGTGTTGGTTGCGGCCTTCGCGCCATTGCCGGCCGTCTTGTTGCCATACAGCACCTCGTCAATGATGCCGTATTCCTTTGCCTGGTCGGAGTTGAGGTAGTAGTCGCGGTCCGTGTCCCGGGCGATCTTCTCATAGGGCTGGCCCGTGTTTTCCGAAAGGATATTGCGGATGATGTCCTGCATGCGCAGGATCTCCCGCGCGGCGATTTCTATGTCCGCCGCCTGTCCCTGCGCGCCGCCTATGGGCTGATGCATGTGTATGGTGGCGTTGGGCAACGCGTACCGCTTGCCCCTGTTCCCCGCACACAACAGCACCGTAGCCATGCTGGCGGCCATGCCCACGCAGATGGTGGACACCTCCGGCTTAATGAGGCGCATGGTATCCAGAATGGCCAGGCCGGAGCTAATGACGCCGCCGGGGCTGTTGATGTACAGGTGGATGTCCTTGTCCGGGTCTTCCCGCTCCAGGTAGAGCAACTGGGCCATGACCAGGTTGGCGACAGGGTCGCTGATCGCCGTGCCAAGGAAGACGATGCGCTCCCGCAGCAAAAGCGAATAGATGTCGAAGGCGCGCTCACCCCTGGCAGAGGTCTCGATGACCATCGGGATGATGTCACCGGGGCGCTCAGGAATGGAGGTCGAGGGCGTTACCAGTCTGTTCTTGGGCGTTTCCAACATCAATAGTCCCTCCTGGGTCTTGGCATGGTGAAGCAGAGTGTCATTCCTACGAAAATGCGCCCGAACCCGCAGGTGCGCAGAGGGCTGAGCCCTCGCCGGGGGCCGCTGGGAGGTGTCCCCCAGCGATTGCGGGTGGGCGGGTGGGACAGTCGAGGTCTGCCCGCTAAGAAGCGCAAAGCGTTTTTATCCTCCCTGGTGTCCCGACGTGTCGGGACATGACCGATTCTGGAGCGAAGTGGTCAACCACCTTGGGCTGCCTATTGCCTTCCGTTTCGCGAATCCCCCACGACTTCCGCCCTCCGCAGGGCCGAGGTATCGGCCCGTCGCTTGCTTACCTTTTTTCACAGCCTCTGAGGGCAATCTTGCGCGCCGTAATGTTTCTGCGTGACGGCTGCGCTATGGAGAAGCAGGCGCTCCGCCCTGGTCTAGGCCCTTGGCCACGGTCACCAACCGGTCAATTGCCTTGCGCCGGGCCAGGATGTTCGCAAGGGACGATCGAGAGTCGGCCTGGCTCAGATTGCGCCGCAACGCCTTCTCCCGGTCGCCCGCGCCCGCTACCAGGCTGTTGATCTCTTCCTCAATCTCAACGTCATCCGCCTTGACGCCTTCAAGCTCCACGACCTTGTTCAGAGCGTACACCCGGATAATCCGGTCAAGGGCCTCTTTGCGGGCGTCTTCCTGGTGTTGTTCCTGGCTCCGTCCGACAAGAGATAGGTACTGATCAACCGAAACCCGCTGGCGTTTGAGGCTTTCCTCTTCCTCTTCCAGGATATGCTGGGCCTCATGTTCCACCAGCATCGGCGACACCTCCACGGCGGCGCGGCTGACCAGTTCCTCCACAACGCGCTCCTGGTACTTGGTCCGGGCCTCGTCCTCCTTGCGCGTGCGGATGTCTTCCCGCACCTTTGCCTTCAGCGCCTCAAGGCTTTCGTACCCCTTCTCCACGCCCTTGGCGAACTCATCGTCCAACTCGGGCAAGAGCTTGGCCTTGATCTCATGCACCGTCACCTTGAACGCGCAGTCCTTGCCCGCAAGGTTTGGGTCTTGAAAGTCATCGGGTACTTTGAGTGTAAACTCCTTCGTCTCGCCCGGCTTCGCGCCCACGAGGGCCTCGGAAAACCCTTTCAGAGGGACAGGGCTGCCTTCAGCGGCGTAGAACTCGACGCCGTGCTGGTCCGTCACGACCTTCCCCGCGATTTCGCCGTGGGCGTCCAGCGTCACACGGTCGCCAAGAGCTATTGGACGTTCCACCGGGCCCCAGGGCGCCTGCGCCCAGCGCATGTCTTCAAGCACCCGGTCCACCTCCTGGTCGGTGACCTCAACGGGTTCCTGCGGCAGGCGGATTTCCCGGTAGGCGTTCAGCATGACCTTGGGGGTCAGCGGCACAACAGCCTTCAGGGTAATGGGCGGGTCCTGTTGGACAACCTCGACCGAGGGCACGCCGCCCTGGTCGACGCCTTGCTCCTTGACGGCCTTGTCTACCGCCTCAGGAATGAAAAACTCCATCGCCTCTTCCAGCATCACGTCTTCACCCACCAGGCGCTGGACTATCGTGCGCGGGGCCTTGCCCTTCCGGAAGCCCGGCACGTTGATGCGTTGCACAATACGCCGGTACGCCTTGTCATAGTAAGGGCTCAGGTCGCCGTCCTCCACTTCGATGGTAAGGGCAACCTCTCGCTTCTCCAGATCTTCCTTGGTCACCTTCAAGGCTCGTTCTCCACTCAAAGATAGGGCAGGCGCACCGCTCAGGCATCGTGTAAGGGGTGCTGTTTGCTTTTGGAAGGGAAGGCCGCAGCCAACGAGCCACAGCCTGAAGCCGCGCCGTCTATGGCGCAGCCTGCCCCCTCAACAGCAAACAGAACGGTGAAAAGCGAGTGCTTGCCTGCCCTGCATACACTGTACTAAGGATTATAGCATCTCTCTGCTAGAGTGAATAACGCCTGGGGCCTTCTTGCCGGGGTCTTTCGGTTCTCCCGATTGCAGTGGTGTGGCGCGCGCCGCTGTCATTCCGAGCGCCTGTGAACCAATGAGCCTCTGTTTTTGTGGTGTGGCACGCCACTGTCATTCTGAGCCATGACGGTAGTCAGGC
>JACQUI010000229.1 GCA_016210395.1 Chloroflexota bacterium
CTCCCGCAGAGTGCCGTCGCGGGGAGGGTTGACGGGTGCCCCAGGGCGAAAACAACCCACCGTTCTCAAGTTGGCACAGTCATTGTTGGTTGAAATGGGAAATCCGGGATGAATGCCAACATGTCCCCAATGACAGGCCCTGTGTGAACCGCTATTGTATAACCTGCTGTGTAATACGCATGGTGAAGTGACTCATGGACCAGAAGCCTAGGCAACAACCAGTACTCATTGGATGATGCCGGATCGTAATCTGTCACTAACTTCTCATCAAGGAAAACCACTCCAGGTTCTCCAGAGAACAACTCCGGTGGCGAGACCGCTACTGCCTGCCAAGGACGAACCAGGGCCATCCATATCTTTGCCTGCGGTTTCCCCACAGAGATGCGTTTTATGTTCGACAATGACTTACTCCATCCCCAACTCTCAGCCTTTCTCAATGCCTGATTCACCTTCGTCACCAGATCTTGCGCGCCCTGGATAGTGGGAGTTGTCTGATCATATCCTGCGGCAGATGACGCAAACGAGTCTGGGATTGTAGTGACCTGTGGTGCCGCAGTGGTGGGAGACAACAATGGCGTGGGAGGCACTGTAGCGTTGTCAAATTCAACCGTGTAGTCCACAAGCAAGTAGTCTCCAGCCCCAACGACTTTCACCAACGTTTTCTTTGCCGTAGTTGCAGAGACGCGAAAATAAAGCTGAGGTTGGGAAGACCGTACTGCCTGCGGCATCTCAAGAACCTCGCTTTACCTTTGGGAATCCCAGCCGCTAATCCGCCAAGTTGCCAAGAAGCAAGATAGGAAGCGAAGCTATGGCACCCCAGAAAGGAGGTAGAATGATCCAGCGGAACTTTGGCGACCATCTCTCATAGTCATCTGACTTCGCCCACCTGGCGTAAGCAACACGCCAGCCCAAAGGCCAAACAAGGAACATAAGCGTAAGAACCCAATACACCCAGCCCTGGAACGGAGGCATTGAAAACACTGACGGTATCAACGCTTGTATTGGCACAAAAGCTGTAAGAAACAACAACGTGGACACCAACAACTTGAGCACAACAGTGACGAGCTTTCTCATTGCCCGTTCCATACATCCTGCGCCTAAGTCTCACGGTCGCCACTGTATACCCCCCCCCCGCACGCTTGTCAAGTAGTATTGCGTAGTAATCTACGAAGATTAGCCATTCATCGCAAAGTCCAATGACGTGGCATCATTACATAGTGGCACTCTATCGAAGGCGCGCCACGTCCCTCTTCTGGCCTCCCCCGCGCCTTTCTGCTACGCTGACATCATTCCGAATCCCAGCGCCGGCTGCGCCCGGCAGGGGCAGCAAGGCATATTGTGTTGCATCGCTTCAGCACGCTAGGCATCGCCAGGGCAGTCCTCCTCTTCCTACTGGGCCTGGCTCTCCTTGCGCCTGTGTCTATTCAGGCGCTGGAGGACGGCCAGACGCAGGATGAGGGCATCCGCGTCCTGGAGGCGAGCGTCGCCTCCAGCTTCCCCACGGGCGTTACTTTCCGCCTGCGCGCGCAATCGCCCTCGCCCATCGTCAGGGCGGAGGTGCGCTTCGCCACGGCGCACCGCACCTGCGCGCCGGTGGAGACCAGCGGCTTCCCCGACGTTGCCTCTTCCTCTGACCTGAGCGCGGCATGGACGTGGGACCTGCGCAAGGGAGGCAGCCTGCCGCCGGGCGCAGATCTGCGCTACCGCTGGCTGCTGCGCGACCAGGCGGGACGCACGCTGGCGACGGAGTGGCAGACCTACGAGGCGACAGACGCGCGGCATGAGTGGCGGCACGCGACCCGGGGGATGGTCACCCTCCACTGGTACGCCGGCGACGACGCCTTCGCCGCCGCGCTGGTGGACTCGGCGCAGCAGGCCCTCGCCCGGCTGGAGGCGCTGGCGCAGCTCACGCCAAAGTCGCCCGTGGACATCTACGTCTACGCCTCGGGAGGAGACCTGCAGGAGGCGTTGGTGTTCACCAACGAATGGACGGGGGGCGTTGCCTTCGGCAGCTTCGACCTCATCGCCATAGGCATCTCGCCCGGCTCCCTGGGCTGGGGCGTGCGCGCCGTGGCCCACGAGGTCACACACACGCTGCTGGACCAGGCCACCTTCAACTGCCGGAGCGACCTGCCCACCTGGCTTAACGAGGGCTTGGCCACCTACAACGAGGACGCTACGGGACAGGTGGGGCCAGGCTACGCGGGGCCGCTTGCGGAGGGCATACGCACCGGGCGGCTCCTCTCCGTGCAGGGCATGAGCGCGAGCTTCCCCACCCGGGCGGACGATGCGCTGCTGGCCTACGGCCAGAGCAATAGCCTGCTGGCCTACCTGGCCTCGGTGCATGGCGCAGCCAAGCTTCGCGCGGCGCTGGAGGCCATCGGAGGGGGCAAGGACGCCGATGCCGCGCTGCTGGCCGCCTACGGGTTCACCCAGGAGGGCCTGGACAACCTGTGGCGCGCATGGGTGGGCGCGACGCCACGAGGCGGCGAGGCCCCTACCCTGCCCCTGCCCACACCCGCGCTGGCCTCCCTGGAGCCCTTCGCCCTGGACACGCCGACGCCGACACCCTCACCGGCGCCCACTGCTACAGCAACGGCAACCGCCACTCGCACGCCCACGCCTTCACCAACGACCGTTCCTACCCCTACGGCGACCCTTTCGCCGACCGCCACTCCGTCGCCGACGCCAGCCATCGTCGCTACGCCGACGCCCACGCACACGGCTGTCCCCACGCCAGGAGCAATAGGAGGGAGGCCTGCACGAAGAGGCGGCGGCTGCAACGGCCCGCTGTCGCCACCCACGCATACGCCTACCTGGACGCCAACCATGGTCGCTGCGCCGACGCCGACGGCATCACCTGTGCCGACGCCTACCCCATCGCCTACGCCTTCGCCTGTTCCCACGGCGACGCCGTCGCCGACCCCTGCGCCAACGGCTACCCCAACGCCGACAGCCACCGCTACTCCAGCGCCTACGGCAACGCCCAGGCCTACGCCCACCCCATCGCCTACGCCGACCGTGACCCCAACACCCCGGCCACGGACGCCCGCGCCCGCCGGCGAGGTCATCCCAGGCGTGGCGCGGTCGCAGACGCTGGTGCTGGCCGAAGAAGAGCCCCGCTCGCTGGACCCCGCGCTGTCGCAAGAGTCCAGCACGCACCTGTACGTGACGCACATCTTCAGCGGGCTGGTGCGCCTGGACGAAAACCTTCGCCTTGCGCCTGACCTAGCGGGGTCATGGGAGACGCTGGACGGCGGCGCGCGCTACCGCTTCCACCTGCGCTCCAACGCCCGCTTCCACGACGGTAGGCGCGTGACGGCGCAGGACATCGCCTACTCGCTGGAGCGGGCCACGGATCCCTCGCTCCGCTCGCCCACGGCTTCGCTGTACCTGGCAGACATCGTCGGCGTGGCGGACAAGCTGGCTGGCCGCGCCGCGACGATTGCGGGCGTGCACATCGTGGATGAGGACACCATCGAGATCAGCGTGGATGCGCCCAAGGCGTACTTCCTGGCAAAGCTCACCTATCCCGTCGCGGCGGTGGTGGACAGGGACAACGTGGCGTCCGGCAGCGGGTGGTGGCGCGCGCCCAACGGCACGGGGCCGTTCAAGGTGCGGGCGTGGTCGCCGGGGCAGCACCTGGTCCTGGAGCGCAACCAGGCGTTCTACCGCCCAGGCCAGGGCGTGCGCTTCGTGGCCTTCCGCTTCCTGGCAGGCGAGCCGATGAGCATGTACGAGCGCGGCGAGCTGGACGTGGTGGGCGTCGGCGGCGGAGGCCTGACCAGGGCGCTGGACCCCCAGAGCGGCCTGGGCGGCGACCTTCGGGCCTACGGCGAGCTCTCCATTCACTTCATCGGCTTCAATGCGGCGAAGCCGCCCTTCGATGATCCCGCCGTTCGCCGCGCCTTCGTCATGGCCCTGGACAGGGGCTTGCTCATCGACAACACTCACGCCGGCTTTGTGCAGGGGGCATCAGGGTTCGTGCCGCCGGGGATGCCGGGCTACTCGCTCGGCGATGGCATCTCGTACGACCCCGAGGGCGCGCGCCGGCTCCTGGCCGCGTCCCCCTACGGCAGCCCTCAGGGCTTGCCGCCCATCGTCTACACGTCCTCCGGCATCGATGCGGTGGACAGGCTGCTGGGCTCAACCGCTGAGCAGTGGCGGGACAACCTGGGGGTCGAGGTGCAGGCCCGCCTGCTGCCGCCGGGGGACTACTTCTCGCGCCTGGACGAAGAGGTGGACAACCTGTTTGACTACGGGTGGGTGGCGGACTACCCTGACCCCGAGAACATCCTGGACGTGTTCTTCCACAGTGGGTCTTCGAACAACACCGGGCGGTACGCGAGCCCGCAGGTGGACACGCTGCTGGAGGCCGCCCGCATCGAGCCCGACTCTGGGAAGCGGTTCGCGCTGTACCGCCAGGCCCAGGACGCCGTGTTGCGGGACGCTGCGGCCATACCCCTGTGGCACGGCGTCAGCTACGCGCTGGTGAAGGCCCACGTAGAAGGTTACGCGGTGACGGCCCAGGGCGTGCCGTCCCTGGAGAGGGTGAGCCTGGCCTGGGGATGATGCCACAGAGGCGTAGGGGCGACGCATGGAGACTGTCTCAAAATGCCCCTCGCAGGTCTTCCCAAGGGAAGGAGGGAGACATAGGATACGTCCAACGTAGGCAGAGGAGGGGACGCCATTCCGGTACGCATCTTGAACCGCCAACAAGCCTGGCTTTTGCCACCCACGCTGGAGGAGTTGATTGCCGAGGACCACCCTGCCCGCTTGGTGGCAGCGTTCGTGGACGGGTTGGACCGCGCGGCCTGGCTGGAACTGGGGGTAGCACCGGACGGAGAGCCGTTGGGAGCGCCGGAGTACCATCCGCGGGCACTGCTGAGCGTGTGGCTGTACGGGTTCATGACCGGCACCCGCTCGACCAGGAAGCTGGAAGCGGCCTGCCGGGACACCGTGCCCTATTTGTGGCTCACCGGCTGGCAGCACCCTGACCACAACACGCTGTGGCGCTTTTATGAGGAACATCGCAAGAGCATGCGGCATCTGTTCAAACGAACGGTGCGCTTGGCGGTGAAGATGGGGCTGATAGACCTGGCAATACAGGCTGTGGATGGCACCAAGGTAGCAGCCAACGCGTCAAAGGGGCGGACACATGCTGTGGCAGAGTTGCAAGAGATGCTGGAGCGGACAGAAGAAGCGATACGGGACCTGGAAGCGCAGAACAGCGCGGGGGAGGGTCCCGCGCCGGTGCACCTGCCGGTAGAACTGAGGCGCAAAGAGGAGTTGTGCCGGAAGGTGAAAGAGGCCATTAAGCAACTGGAAACGGAAGACGGGCAAAAGGAAATCAACCTGACTGATGGGGATGCGTCCTTCATGAAAAGCCGGCAGGGCATCATAGTTGGCTACAACGCGCAGGTGATGGTCAGTCCAGTGAAGAGCGAACAGACCAAAGAGAAGGGGTTCATCATCACTGCGGCGGAGGTGGTCACTGACCCCGACGATCATGCACAACTGGCGACGATGATGGAAGCGGCTGAAGAGATGACGGGTGCGAAAGCCGGTATGACGCTGGCCGATGGGGGGTACCATTCCGGCCCAAACCTCTTGGAATGTGCAAAACGAGGGCAGGTGGTGACGATGCCTGAGGCACAACGGCGGGCACTGGAAAAGCCGTATCATAAGGACCGCTTCGTCTACAACCAAGAGAAGGAGAGCTATATGTGTCCCCAGGGGCATGTGCTCACCTTCGTCGGCGAGAGGCAACGGGGTAGGGCGGAGTTGCCCGTGCGGATATACCGGGGTGAGGGAGCAGAATGCCAAGGCTGTCCCGCCTTTGGCACGTGTACCAGCGACAAACGCCACGGTCGAGAGCTAGAGATCAGCCCCCATGAAGAGGCGTTGCGCGCCCACCGGGCATGGATGGCTACAAAGGAAGCGAAAGCGGCATACAAACAACGAAAGGAACTGCCTGAGCCGGTCTTTGGCATCCTCAAGGAGCAGCGGGGAGCGCGACGCTTCCTGCTTCGTGGCCAGGCGAACGTCAGAGCCGAGTGGCTCACGCTGACTACCGCCTTCAATCTGCGGAGCCTGTGGCGGTTCTGGCGTAGGGGCCACGTCACTCTGCCGCTCCTGGGGATGTCCAACAACGCAAAGCAGAGCGCGGAGCGTGTCGCGGGCTTCTTCGTCCAGCAACCACCCGCACGCTCCACCGCCAGCGCAGCCGCATCAGCCTGAACCCAAATACTTTCCAGGACAGGCTCCATGCGTCGCCCCTACGCCTCCTTTGTCGCCCTCTCTCCAGGCACGGGCGTCCTGTGCGCCACGAATGCCAGGAGGAGGGCGGACACCATGAGGGCCAAGTGAGCGCCTCCTAGTGTAAGCGCTCCGCTGGCAAGGAGTCCACCGAACTGCCCACCAACTGTGAAGAGGAGCACGCCCCATGTGGCGATCCGGCGCGTGCCCAGAGTGTCCGCCAGCAGCACCCAGGGCAGGACTTTCACCCCGCCCGCTGCTAGACCTAGCATGACTGTACCCAGCGCGGCAGCGTAGTCGCTTTCGGGGGATGTGATGCCGAAGGGGAGCGCCATGACCGCTAAAGCCGCGATGCCGAGTCCTGCGAGGGCGATGAAGAGGCGGCGGGCGTCCCACCGATCGCCGGCGATGCCCCACAAGAGCGCGCCAAACACAACGGCATAAGGCCATAGAGACCCCATTCCCCTGGGGGTGAACGCGTTCGCACTCAAGTTAACCCATTGTGCAGAGAAGGACACGGCTTGCGAGAGCAGGAAGACCGCGCCCAGCAGAAGGAGCGATTTTCTGAAGTTAGCATGCGGAGACTCGATCCCAGAGGGTGTTGCAGCGTCGGGGGAGCCAATGCGTCTCCATAGCGGCTGCGTCCAGCCGAGCGTCGTTGGCGCGTAGAGCCTGGGCAGGAGGAGGATCAGCGCTACGGCAGCAACAAGGCCCAGCACAAGGGATGTTGCCGAAAGCGCCCGCCACGCGTCATCAGGGAAGATCCCCACAGTGAGCTGGGCAAGACCTGGCAGCCCAAGAAGCGCTCCAATCGCCGCGCCGGGAATCCGGTGGCAGCCCCTGACGACTACGCCGACCAGGACCGCAGCAGAAAGCAGCCCCGTGGCCACCCCCGATGCGGCGGACGAGAGAATGAGCATCCACAGGCTGTCGGCAACGAGCAAGGTCGCCGACGCCAGAGCGATGGCCAGGCCCACCGGCGGCAGCAGCCACCTTGGCCCGCGCCTGTCAACGTAGATGGCAGCCGCGATGCCTGAAACGAGCGCAACGAGGCTCCCTACCGACATCATGACACCGAAATCAGTGGTGCCGATCCCTCCCCTGATCTCGTGTATGGCTGACCGCGTGGCAACAGGCAAGGGCGCAACGCTCGCGACTGAGGTTACAAACAGCAGCAGGGCCAGCAGTTGCACCTGCCGCCTGAGTTCGGAGTGCTGTTGGGCTACCTGTGTGGGCTGGTCCGGGACATTCTCTGAAGTCAAGGGCACCTCTACGTACGGGCAGAATACAAGTCGTATCGAAGTGGCCAGCTACTCAATGGACCGGGCAGACACGTAGGTCTGTCCCTACCGAACAACGTCTTCCCTACAGCAGCCGGGAAAGGAAGGCCTTGACCTCGCGGTTGAAGCCGGCAAGGTTGTCGTCCCAGACGGGGTGACCGGCGTTGGACACCTCTACCAGGCGGGCGCTGGCCATGGTGGCCACCATACGCTGGGCCATGGGCGGCAGGAAGACGTCCGACCGCGCGCCGCGCACGATGAGCGTTGGGCATTTGATGGCGCGCAGGTAGGGCCACAGGTCTATGCGCCCCGCCGGGTTGCCACGCGCCTCTTGCAGGCCGCGCAGGTCGTACTTCCAGGTGACCGCGCCGTCGGGGAGCTGCTTCAGGCTGGCGCGGAGGCGGATGCGCATGGATTCCTCGGAGGCCGTGGGACGCTGGGCGCGCAGAAAGTTCGCAGCGTCGTCCCAGGAGCGGAAAGTCGCGGGCGTGGTCGAGAGCTCGTTGCCGATGCGGACAATGCCCGGCGTGGGCGGCTCAGCAGCAGGGCCTGCGTCCACGATGACTGCGGCGGAGAGCCGGTCGGGATAGCGCCCCGCATAGAGGATGGCGGTTGCGCCGCCCATAGAGTGGCCGATGATGGCGAGCTTCTTGATCTCCAGGTAGCTTACGAGATCTTCCACGTCCATGCAGTAGGTGGCGGTGAAGTAGTTGTGGTTGGGGTCCCAGTCGCTGTCGCCGCGGCCGCGCACGTCAACGGCGATGACATGGAAGTCGTTGCGGAGCTCCTGGGCCACCAGGTCCCACGTGTGGGCGTAGGCGCGAAGGCCATGGATGAGCACCAGGGGCATGGCGTTGGGGTTGCCCCAGTCCAGGTAGTGGATGCGCAGGCCGTCGCGGGTGAGGTAGAAGCCGTCCATGGGTGCAAGGGTCTCGGTGGAAGGGAACGTCGTCGGGGTAGTCATGGGGCCTCCTGTTCAGAAATTGGTTTCCGTTAGCTCACCGAGGCTGCGTAGGTTTGGTCTAGCCAACGACGGGCCGCTGCCGCAGCCCTGCGGAAGGCAATGGTCGTGAGAGATTCTTCGCGAGACGGAGCGTATTTGGGGGCAATGGTTGTTCGACCACCTCGCTCTAGAATGACAAAACGGCTTCTGTCCCTCGCAAGCGATATCGGGCCATTTGTTTACAGGCTGTTCCGAAACACCTGGCCGCCTTTCATGACCAGCTTGATGCGCTCTTTGCCCTGGAGGACACGCACGTCGGCAAGGGGATCGCCGTCCACGACGATGAGGTCGGCCAGCTTGCCGGCCTCGATCGTGCCGAGGCGATCGGCCATGCCGATGACCTCGGCGGCGGTCTTGGTGGCGGCCTGGACCGCCTGCATGGGCGGCATGCCGGCCTCGACCATGAGCTGGAGCTCCAGGGCCGTGGTGCCTGGCAGCGACCCAGGACGGGGGCCGTCGGAGCCCGTGGCGATCTTGAGGCCGTAGGAGAGGTACAGGGGGAAGTTCTTGCGCTGAAGCTGGGCCATGGGCCGCCCGCGCTCCAGGCGGTAGGCGGGGAAGCGCTGCTCCGCGCCGGGCTGGAGGTAGTTGTGGAAGGGGGACATGGTAGGGACCAGGGCCGTGCCGCGCTCCGCCATGAGGGCGATGGTGGGCTCGTCAATCATGACGCCGTGCTCGATGGAGTCTATGCCGGCCAGGACGCAGTCGGCGACGGTGTGGGGCGCATAGGCGTGGGCGGCGACCTTTTTGCCCAGGCGGTGGGCCTCATCGGCGACGGCGGCCATCTCGTCGCGGGTGAGCTCGGTGTCCCAGGGCATGGTGAAGGCGTTGGAGCCGACGCGCCCGCTGGCGACGAGCTTGATGATGTCGGCCCCGTTGTAGACGTCCATGCGCACGGCGCGGCGCGCCCCTTCGACACCCACGAACATCCCCGGCTCCTCCACGTGAACCTCGGGGCGCATGTAGCCACGCTCACCGGAGCCTTCGGTGAAGAGCATCCAGCCGGAAGCGAGGATGCGCGGGCCGGGCACGAGGCCCCGGGCAATGGCCTGCTTCAGGGCGACATCGGCGTAGCCGGGGGAGCCTACGTTCCGCACGGTGGTGAAGCCGGCGTCCAGGAAGGCGCGGGCGTTGACAACGCCGCGGATGGCGTGGAGAGGCAGGATGTCGGTGAGCTCGCCGCCGGGATTAGGGTCGGTGCCCTGGCAGATGTGGACGTGGACGTCCATCATGCCGGGCATGAGCGTCTTGCCCTTGAGGTCAATCACGGTGGCCTGGCCTGTGGCGACTTCCGGGCGGGCCTGCGCTTGTGCTTTGGGGCCGGCCCAGGCGATCTTCTCGCCGTCCACGATGACTGCGGCGTCCTTCAGGGGCGGCTTGCCTGTGGCGTCCAGGAGTGTTGCGTTGGTGAGGAGGATTGCGGGCATGGCGGGGCTCCTACGTGTGCGCTGGTGAGGCGAAGTGCTGCCATTCTACACCAGAGGCAAGTGGAGGAGCGCTGCGGGGATTCGTTTTGTTTTTAGCGCAGAACGTTTGCAGGGACTGGAGGAGCCGACCCTTCTCTTGGGCCAGCGCCGTGGCCCGCTCCATCTCCCTGCTTTCCTGGGACAGCTGCTCCTTGCGGCCCCGGAGCCTCTGCATCTCCTCCTTGTAGCGGGCCAGTTCCATCGCCTCGTTCAGGTAGGCCTCGGTCAGGCGGCCTTCCTGGGTAGCCAGGCGCCTCACGGCCAGGGCGATCTGCTTCTGTCTGGCGCCGGCTTCGCTTGCTTCGACTTCTGATCTCGTGCGGCGCAGGTACTCCTGCGCCAGCGCCTCAGGCCGCCGCATCGCCTCCGTCACCGCCGCCCACACCGCCCTTTCCACCTGCTCTGCGTTCATCTTGCGCGCCGTACACTTCCGGCCGGTAGAGGAAAGGGTGCTGTTGTTGCGCACGCACTGATAGGTGCGCGTCTCCTTGCGGGCCGCTCCCACGAAGGCCCCTCCGCACAGGGGGCAACGGATGAGTCCCCTCAGCAGGTAGGGGCGATGGGTGTTGTTGCGAGGGGAGAAGCGGGCGTTCTGCTCCAACTGTGCCTGGGCGGCCAGCCACGCCGCCTCGCTTAGGATGGCGGGAACAGGGATCAGGATCCACTCCTCCTGGGGCCTGCTGCGCACCTTCCATTTCCGGTTGGGCGTCTTGGCGGGCGGCGTCCTTTCCGTATGCTGGTACCGCAGCTGTCCCTTGTAGACCGGGTTGCGGAGCATGCGGAGGATAACGGCAGGCTGCCACTGGTTCGCTCCCCTGGGGGTGGGCACCCCGGTCCTGTTCAGGTGGAGGGCGATGCCCCGCAAGCTCTTCCGCTCTTCCGTCAGGAGCCGGAAGATCTCCCGCACCCGGGAGGACTCGGACTCATTGATCTCCAGAGAAGCCCGCCGGCCCTCGGTGCGGCGGATGAGTGTGTATCCGTAGGGGGCCTGCCCGCCCACGATGGCTCCCTGCCTGGCCCAGTAGACCCTGCCCCGCCGGGTGCGTTCCGTGATCTTGGTGCGCTCATACTCCGCAAAGGCTCCCTGCATGTGGAGGAACACCTTGCCTTCCGGGGTGTCCTCCACTGCACCGCGCAAGAACACGACCTCGGCGCCATGGTCCCTGAGCTCGTCCACGAGGAGGATGAGCTTGACCCCGCTGGCCAGGCGGTCCGGGGCATGGATGTAGACCCGCTGGATGTGTCCATCGCCGGCAAGGTCGCGCAGGCGCTCCAGGCTGGGCCTCGCCAGGTTATCACGGCTATACCCCTCATCCAGGAACTCCTCCCATGTGGGGAGGCCGTCTTCCCGGGCACGCTGCCGGAGCTCGGCAAGCTGGCTCTGGATCGTCTCCTCGTGCTCTTGCCGTTCGGAGCTTACTCTGGCATACAGGGCGGCTCGCATGGCCCCTCCTTTTTTTGTTGGCTTCACTCCAAAGACTGTAGGGAGAAGATGGATTCGGTGCGTGGGGACAGCATAGCTGGGAAGGAGCGAACCCTCAAGCACGGGGAAGGCCCGATTCAGGGTGGGCCGAGTGTCGCGAGGGTCGGCACGTGGGGAGTATCCTGGCGTCACAAAGGCGCTTTCGGGTCTCGAATGGGTGTGTGCGGTCCACTCTCCTCATGAGGCTGCTGCCACGGGTCGCCGCCCCGTTGGTCGTCGGCCCGCGCCGCCGCAGCGAGGAGCAGGTCCAGCGCCTGGCGCAGACGAGCCGGTGCCTGCGGGGAGGGGACCTCTCGCAAGTCCACGACAAGGGGCTGAGAGCCATCGGGCTGGTGGGCCATTGGGACTATCTCCACGCTGCCACAGGGAAGCCAAGAAGGGTTCGCCTTTGAGCATCGTCCCCTCCACTGTGGCAGGAAGGGAGAGGCCGGATATTGTCTCGCAAGGCGGGGCCATGCGAGGCCCTCCCCTACGGGACAGTGTGAGGAACTGCGACGACGTCTTCGGCCCTGCACACACGCATGTGGCGTCGGGTATGACGCAGCAGGACGACTGGGCGAAGGAAGACGGCGGGGCCCTGTCCCAGCAGACAACCTGGACGCAACTGGCTTCACAGGAACCGGGTGGCGTCCGGGCCGCCCCGACGGATAGCCAGAAGCGGCAGGGGCTCGCCACCGGGAGATGCCTGC